>DAOTHC010000049.1:0-6424 GCA_035447465.1 Acholeplasmataceae bacterium | reverse complement strand
TAACTTTCTTGCATCAATACGTTTTTCTACGATTAAGTTAACAAGAGGAACAGCTAAAAAGATTAACCATGTTGGATGCCAAATTTTGAAACCAAAGCCAATCCATAAAAAGACAGCAAGTGCGACAAGTGGCATAATATCTGATAATCTCTTAAGAGGTTTTTTACTTAAAAGTACCCAACTGATTGGAATTAAGAAAAAGAAACTTGCTCCTAAACTCCAATTACCATCATATAATCCAAAAAACAAAAATAACATTAAACTGATCAGAGGCATCGCTGCAATGATTCGTTTTTTCATACTATCAATCCTTTCGTTTCGTATCATCTTATTTATAACATAAAATCAGGCATTTCTAAACATCACATCGTTTTCACATCATCACTTATCGATTGCATTCTCTTATGAGTTGCTATATAATGCAATTAGATAAAATGAGTGGAGGAAAGATTGATGAGTCAAGCAAAATATGGTTATGGATGGGTATTAAAATTTGTTTTAGCAGCAATACTTCTTGGTATTGGATTGTATTCTGCATTTAACGATCAAGTTGTGTATATCATTACCGGTGTCTCGATTGTGGTCTTCTCACTTTTCAGAGTTGTTCCCTTAATGAAATCTCTCAACAAAGAAGTTCTTCGCACCATGAATTTGATTGAAATCATCTTTGATACCCTTATTGGTGCATTAATGATTTACATTGCAATCACAAGAGATCTAGCCAATGAAGCCGTATGGGGTTATGTCTATCGTTATGCACTCGCATTCTTCTTTTATGCAAGAGGTCTTGTCTTCTTTAATTCTGTTGTCTTCTTTGGTGAAAAGACAGAAATTCCTAAGTTTTGGGTACATATCGCTGCTTTAACATTAGGTACCGTTATTGCCGTATTACCTGGTTTTGATCAAGGTTCTGTTGCTATATTCTTCCTAATCGTTGCCATTATCGGTTCTGGATATCTCGGTTATGATGGTTATGGTGGTTATAAGAAATACAGAGAATTTTCTAAATCACTTAACGAAGGCAAAGAAAAAGAAAAGGAAAAACAAATCGAAGATGAAAAGCGTCCTATTCTTGATAAAGAGGAAGAAAAGCGTCCATACGTTAATTAATTGAAACAAGAAAGTGCTGATGTCAGCACTTTTTTTTACGCTTTCTTTTGTCTAAGTGTCTTCACCCATGTAGAGATTAAATCAATCACAACAACAATAATGATAAACACTGTTAATCCAGTGACACCTTTATCAAAATGTGCACTGATTTGAGCTGATGTTTGATCAACATAACTACCTACTTTAACAAATGCTTCATTTAAGATTAAGTTATCCATACGAATGAAGATTAAGAAAAGTATGGTTGACATCAATTCTTGAGCTGTATAAAGAATAGCTAAACTGATGCGCCATTCACCGAATTGAAGTTTCATCAAACTAACAACAAATCCAATCACTGCACTGATAATAAAGTAAATGATAAACTGATCTGTCACAGCAGGATTAAAGATTTGTGCAACCATCACATTGTTTTCATAAATACCAATTAAGTCGATATAACGGATTAAGAAAATAATGAAGACTGCTGAAAATGCAGTTCCTAATACAAGTCCGATCAACGTTTCAACACGTGAAATTTTGGTTGTCTTTGGATTAGGTAGTTCTGGTAGATCTTTAACCTTCCATTCAGGAAGTTTTTTATTTCTAATAGCGAGTTCAATCATCCAGAAAATGAAGGTTGTCCAAGCAAACGCATTCACAAATGAACCCAAAGCATTTGAAATGACTTTTGCAAATACTTCTGCAAACCCACCAATAAATGTTGGAGCTTCGACATTGATAATCGCATCAAATGTACCAAACACTAAGGAAATAGCCATAAAGATAATCGCAACAATCTTCAAGACTTGAATGTATTCATCATAAAACAGAGGTGATACGACGTAGCGATCGTGACCACGATAATTACGTGCCAATTCTCTTGGATGACCTAGTTCATGTAATACCTTATCGATATCTTCATCCGTTGGATTTTCAGGTAACATGTCGTAAATATTTCCATTAAGTTCTTCTTTAACTTCTTCTTTCATCGCTTCTGGCAAGCGTTTTGTTACAGCATAAATGTAACGTTCAATCATTTTTTCCATGGTTTTCCTCCTTAATTAAACGATCCATATCAGAGACGATTCGTTGCCATTCTTCAATGAGCATTTCATAGATTTTGACACCTTCATCTGATAGACAATAATACTTTCTTGGACGAGATTCACTCGTATCCCATTCACTTTTTAGCATACCTTGAGCTTCGAGCCTTCTCATCAAGGGATAGAGTGTGCCCGGTTCAATAAATACACCTTTTTCTTCAAGTGCTTGTAGTAATGAATAACCATATTGATTGGTTTTCAATTGACTTAATACGGCTAGCACCTGCGTCCCACGCTTTAATTCAACACTGAGATTACTTAATACATTGGGGTCCATATCATCACTCCTCGATTTTCATTATACTGTATGTCGTACACTATTGTAAATACATTATCATTATTTTTTTATCGATATGTCGCCATCATTAAAAATGATGAATTTAATGACAATCCCTAAAAAAACTGTTATGATGATTAAGTAAGTACCATATCTTGTTCATTCTTGAGGGTTTCTATGTCAAAAAAAGTGCATGTTGCAGGTATCATTTATGCCATTATCTTTGGCTTCACATTTATGTTTTCTAAGGTTGCGATGAACTATGTCAGTCCGATTGGTTTAATCGCTTATCGATTTCTGATTGCCTTTTTGGCTTTTGAAGTGCTTAGATTGACGAAGGTCATCACCATTCGCTTTGAAAAGAAACATATGAAAAGCTTATTTTTAGTTGCTTTGTTTCAGCCTATCCTTTATTTTTTAACGGAAACATATGGTCTCAAATTGACGACAAGTGGTGAAGCTGGGTTGATGATTGCGATGATTCCAATTTTTGTAACATTGTTATCATCACTTATTTTGAAGGAAAAACCAAAAGCTATCCAGTTTGTTTTTATCCTGTTATCTGTAGCTGGTGTTATTTTCATTCAATGGTTTAAGGTTCAAGATGGCATAGCCTTTGAGGCATTGGGTTATCTTTTATTATTAGGAGCTGTATTATCTGCTGCATTTTTCAACATTGCATCTCGAAGTGCTTCTAAGCAGTTGAAACCTTATGAGATCACCTATTTTATGATGCTTTATGGTGCTGTTGTGTTCAACATCTTCTATCTAACCAAACTGATTAGTGAACAACGTCTTTTAGACTATATCACCAATTTTTATCACATTGAACTCGTTTTACCTATTTTATATTTAGGTATCGTAGCTTCGATTGGTGGATTTTTCTTAGTCAATTTTGCACTCAGCCAAGCACCTGCGCACATCACATCGATTTACTCTAATCTATCAACGATTGTTGCTATCATTGCTGGAGCTGTCCTCTTAAATGAAACATTATCGTATTATCATTACATCGGTAGTCTTATGATTATCATCGGTGTCTATGGTACTGTTAGCTTTAGACGTTATCATGAAAAACTAAAAAAATTGTAACGAAAGAAAGGAATATGAAGATGAACTATCAAACATATCGTCATGACGATCATCCCGTCGTCACCCTTAACATCAAGGATTTAGGCCCCATTGTAATCGAACTTTTTCCAGAGGTTGCTCCCAATACTGTCCATAATTTCATTGCACTCGTGAATCGCGGCTTTTATAACGGACTGATCTTCCACCGTGTCATTCCCGGTTTTATGATTCAAGGTGGTTGGGGAACTGAAGACTTGAAGCCCATCAAAGGTGAATTTTTATCGAACGGCTTTTCGAATGACTTGCGTCATACACGGGGTGTGATTTCGATGGCACGTACGAGTGATCCTAATTCACAAACTTCACAGTTCTTCATTATGCATCAACATGCACCACATCTCGATGGACAATATGCTGGATTTGGTGGTGTCATTTCAGGCATTGAAATCGTTGACATGATTGCTGCTGTTCCACGTGATCACCGCGATCGTCCCCTTGAAGATATCGTGATTGAATCTGCAACCATCGATTTAAAAGGTAAAACTTATCCTGATCCTATCACACGATAGCATGTGCGTGCGCACATGCTTTTCTTTTTTTATGTAAGAAATTATGACCATTTTTTGTGTCTTTTTTAAACACATTTTTTGCTAAAACGCTTACGTTTAGAATACCTATAAATGTAACTTTTTTCAGAGAACACTTTCACTCAATTTCTTGCCTCCGCACTCTTTTCTTTTAAAAAATTCTTGATATAATGATGGCACAAAGGAGGTTGCCACATGGAAGAATACAAACTTTATCGCCACATTTTATGTATTGATTTAAAGAGTTTCTACGCTTCTGTTGAATGCGCTATTTTAGGCTTGGACCCCTTTACAACTCCGCTTGTGGTTGCTGATAAATCACGTGGTAATGGATCAATCGTGCTCGCTGTATCACCTTATTTAAAGACGTTGGGTGTTCCAAGTCGCTGTCGCATTCATGAAATTCCACCTGATTTACCCATCATTTTTCAAAAGCCACGCATGGAGACCTATTTGGAGTATTCCACCAAGATCATAGAGATTTATCTGAGATTTATCTCAGAAGACGATCTTTATGTCTATTCCATCGATGAAGCCTTCTTAGATATCACAGAATATCTCAACTACTATCAGATGACAGATCTTGAGATGGCGAAACTCATTTTAAAAACGATTTATGAAGAGACGAAACTATATGCGACATGTGGCATCGGACAAAACATGTTGATGGCTAAGCTTGCTCTTGACATCGAGTCCAAAAAAGCACCTGATTTTATTGCTAAATGGACGTATGAAGATATCCCTACCAAGTTGTGGCCTGTGACACCACTTTCTGAAATGTGGGGTATTGGTCGCCAAATGGAACGTCATTTAAATCGACTGGGTCTCAATACGATTGGTGATATCGCTCACTATAATCCAGATACGTTAAAGCGCATTTTCGGTATTCTCGGTGAAGAACTCTACTACCATACACATGGTATCGATATGAGCATGATTCAACAAAAACTTAACATCAGGTCTGTCAGTAAGAGCTATGGATCCGGTCAAACCCTTTTTCATGATTATTTCCCTCCTGATGTTTTCCAAATCATTTTAGAGATGGTTGATGATGTCACCAGAAGGCTCCGCCTTCATAAAAAAGTTGCACGTACCATTCATTTTGGTATTGCCTATAGCAAAGAAGTCGGTGGTGGCTTCAGTCGTCAAATCACGTTAGATCAACCCACATCAAATGCATCTGTTGTCTATGAGACATGCCTACATATTTTTAGAACCTATTATGAAGATGAACCCATCAGACGCGTTCACGTCAGCGTAGGTAACCTTTCAGACCAGCATGTTTATCAGTTTTCACTTTTTGAGGATGTTGAACACTTGATGAAGGAGCATCACCTTCATCAAGCTATGGATGATATTAAATTCAAATATGGAAAAAACAGTGTTAACCGCGCATCAAGTGAGTTTGAATCTTCAACCATCAAAGCGCGCAACAGCATGATTGGAGGCCATCATGCCTAGTCACTATGTCGATCGCGGTATTATTAAATGGGCTCCATTTGATGCACTTGTGGGCTATGGTGCGATGATACGGGAGTTAAAACTTCGTTTGAATAAACAGGAAAAACCTGAACTTAGTGATGATCAATATGATGAACTCAATCAAAAGCTCAGTTTGGCCTTTCATCAAGATTTAGAGATTACACTGACATACTATGATGAGGGTTATATCAAAAATACGTGGGGAAAAATTAAAAAGATTGACCGCATTCATCAGTTCATTATTTTGACACCCTTTGAACGTATTAAAGCATTCAATATCATTGATATTAACTTCTAAAAAGACTGGTCATTGAACCGGTCTTTTTGTTGTATAATGAAAATGACTTCATTTTAGAGGAGACTAGGTATGGACAAACGTTTATTAGGCATCATGGGAAGTGTGTTTTTACTCATTATCATTTTTATCTTTCGCATCATTTTAAACACCTACGATAGCGTGTGGAACCATTTTGCACAGTGGGTTCTTTTCATTGAAGCGATAGGTATTATGTCATCTGTTTTCTATCTTTATAAAAAACAATTGATTACATTTTTTAAGGCGAGAAGAGATTTGCTGATGTTATCTGGTAGTTTGATCGTGATGGAGCTTTTCTTTATGTTAAAGAATGCTGATCAATTACGAATGACCTATCCTTTTGGTTTAATTATCAGCATCATCATGCTTGTGATTATCTATAGTTTATTACCTGTAAAACTGCGGATGTTTGCTGGTATTTTTTTAGTGGTCATGTTTACGGCATATACCATTGGACAAGATGTCTATTTAAGAATCTTTAATGATTACTTCAGTT
>DAOTHC010000048.1:0-6427 GCA_035447465.1 Acholeplasmataceae bacterium | reverse complement strand
GAAAATATCTCAATGTATTTCATAGTTATCACTCCTCAATCATATTTTACCTTATATTGAACATTATAACAAGTATTTTTGTATTATCATTCAATTTTTGTTAATTAATTATTGTGCTTATTGACAAGAAGATAATGAAAAGTCTGTATTTGATGCATAAAAAGTGCAATTAAAATGATTTTTGCAACGGTTTTTCTAATGTAATAAGAAATTCCGTTTCATTTGTATGAAATCTTTTAGAAACAAAATACATTTTTAGTTATTAACAAAAAGAAAACACCCGTTAAACAGGTGTTAAACACATATGTCTTGTCATTACGGAGTTTTACTCCAAAACCACTGTTTTCATACGGAGTTTTACTCTGTTTCCAACGGAGTTTTACTCATTTTCGGATGGAGTTGCTTTTTGTCTAAGGTATTGAGGGCTAATACAATTTTAGCACCCCGACCTTTAAATCGTGTAAATATTTTAGCACCCTAGTGTTATATCGTGCAATTTTTTAGCACCCTTGCGTCAAATCGTGTAAAAGTTTAGCACCCCTAAATTATGGCTTAATGAAGCTGTTTTTATTAGAGACTTGTTAAAAAAACATAGCCTTAAATTGAATAAACTCTAATAAGTTAGTATAATTTAAGTTAATTATTTATTTTATAGTTATATTTGAGTACCCTCATTGCATTTAGTACTGCTAATAATGATACTCCGACATCAGCAATCACGGCTTCCCACATAGTTGCAATTCCGATAGCTCCTAAGGCTAAAAACAGGAATTTAACTCCTAATGCGAAGTATATATTTTGCCAAACAATCTTTCTGGTTCTCTTTGCCACAAAGACCGCAGTACCTATCTTAGAAGGTTCATCATTCATAATCACGACATCAGCTACATCGATGGCTGCATCGGCACCGAGTCCACCCATAGCAATTCCAATATCAGCTCTCGCTAATACTGGTGTATCGTTGATACCATCACCTACAAAGAACAGCTTCCCTCTGCTCGATTTTTGGAGTAATAACTTCTCTACAATATTGAGCTTATCTTCAGGCAACAATTCGCTATGAATTTCATCGATATCTAACTCTTGTCCAACTGTATCAGCAACTAATTTCTTATCACCAGTTAGCATGACAGTTTTTTTAATGCCTAATGATTTCAACATTTTGATAGCTGCTTTTGAGTCTTTCTTTATCTGATCTGAGACAACAATATTTCCAACATATTTTCCATTGATAGCGATGTATATAATTGAACCCAACGAAACAGATTCCTTGAATTCAACACCTTCTCTTTTCATCAATCTAGCATTCCCGATTGCAATGATATCATTTTGATAAGTTGCTTTTACACCGTGTCCAGATATTTCTTCAACATCAGTTATTAAACTTTGATCTATTTCTTTATTGTATTTATTGACGACTGAGACAGCGATAGGATGATTAGAAAAACTTTCCACATAAGCTGCTTTTTCGAGCAACTCTTCTTGTGTTGCACCATTAGCTGTATTGATTTCAGTCACTGTAAACGTTCCCTCAGTCAATGTGCCAGTCTTATCAAAAACTGCAATCTCAATGTTATTTAATGCTTCTAGGTAGTTTCCACCTTTAACTAAGATACCATTTCTTGATGCAGCTCCAATACCACCAAAGAAACCAAGCGGAATCGATACAACGAGTGCACATGGACACGAAATAACTAAGAATATAAGTGCTCTGTAGATCCATTCCTCAAAAGTTGCACCTTGTATAACGAGTGGTGGTATTACCGCAATCAAAACAGCCAACGAAGTGACAATTGGAGTATATACTCGTGCAAATTTAGTGATAAAATTCTCGGTTGGTGCTTTTTTGCTGGTTGCATTTTCAACCATTTCAAGTACCTTAGAAACAGTTGATTCGCTTGCGAGTTTGGTAACTTTAACGGTCAATAAACCATTGATATTAATACAACCAGAGAGTACCATCTCACCTTTTGTAACATTTACAGGCACAGATTCTCCTGTTAGAATTTTTGTGTCAATTGTGGAATCTCCTGACAACACTTCACCATCAAGCGGAATTCTTTCGCCTGGTTTAATGATCATTATCTCTCCAGTTTGAACGTCTTCAACACGCATTTCCACAGAAGTGTTGCCTTTTTTAATCGTTGCGACATCAGGTCTGATTGACATCAATTTTTTTATGGATCTTCTGGATCGATTGACTGCTACGTCTTGGAAAAATTCACCGACCTGATAAAAAATCATAACTGCAACTGCTTCAGGATGCTCTCCAATAGCAAATGCACCCATAGTTGCTATCGTCATTAAGAAGTTTTCATCGAACACCTTACCTCGATATATGTTATTGACTGCCTTCAGTACAACTTCTCCACCGACGATGAAATAACTTAGTATAAGTAATACATAATGAAAAACCGTTCCTTCAGCAATCAATAATGCTCCAATAAATAGTAAGATACCTATACCGAAGATGATTAAATCTTTCGTCATTGATGATTCTTCATCCACGTGATCTTCATTCTTCACATTTGATTGTGCTATCGTTACGCCTGGTTCAATTTTATCAATAATTTTTTGAACCTTTTCTTCTATACGTTTTTGATCTAGCGAATTTTTGAATTGAAGTGTCAGTTTTTTTGCTATAAAATCAACGTTGGCACCTAAAATTCCTTCGGTTTTGTTTAATTTTTCTTCAATCTTAGCCGCACAATTTGCACAGTCTAAACCATCTATTGCATAAATGACATTTGGGGTTAGTTCACATACCTCGACATCACCCTCTTCATCTTTCACAATTTTTTTAATCGTGTCAAATAGTCTTGCAGTATCAGTTGAATCCGCAACTTGTACCTTGATTTCTTTTGTAACAAAGTTTAAATAACCTTCCTCAACTCCGTTTAACTTCTTTATCTTTTGTTCAATCTTATCTGCACAACTCGCACAACTAATTTCTGATAAACTATATTTAATCTCTTTCATGTTTTTTCTCCATTCTACTTATGTTTTAGATGATTCATTGCTTGAGTTATTAACACGTGGACGTGGTCATCGTCAAGCGAGTAATAAACAACATTTCCCTCTTTTCGGTATTTAACCAAACGATTCTCTCTTAAGGTTTTCAATTGATGTGAGACAGCGGATTGACTGACATTGATCACAGCAGACAGATCGCATACACACAACTCGGTTTCTTTTAATGCCAATATGATTTTCATTCTTGTGGGATCGCTAAATGTTTTGAAGAACAAAGTTAGCAGTGAAATAGATTCATTATCTAGTAAGTTTTTATGGGCTATTTCAATTTTTTCAGGATGAAGAACATTACATTCACAAAACTCTATTATATCTTTTTGATCCATACTAATCTCCTATCTATATGAGCGCTCATTCATATAGATATATTATATCACAATAAACTACGGAGTCAATAAAAACAACTTCTTTAGATTGCTTCATCGTTTTTTATGCATTTTTTTAGCATCGAAACAAATAGATTGTAACGAATATTAGGTGCATTTCAGGTTTTAAGTCATTTTTCCCAACTTATTTCGATGAACAAGAATTTTTTATTATGGTTTTGAGTTAATTATATTGTTTAATCTAAGTAATATTTTCTATGATAGAAAATAAAGACACCTTTAAGGATGAAAAATGCCCATAACCTTGAGCTATGAGCATTTCATATTGAATCTATCTCGAGATCTGTTTTTACTTGTATGCGGAATATTACCATAACCTAGTGTTATCTGGGAAGCATTTCTATATAATGGGAATCCAAGTACCTTATAGGCAGTTATCTTAAATTATTCTTCTTCTGGTTCAATACCAAAGAAGTCACACAAAACGAGATAAGCGGCATACCTTTTGGCACCCTTTTTCGACTTAGAAAGTGCTGTTTTTTGAATGGACCAGCTGCGAACATAGCAGGTGCATGACCACCAATACTCACCATCGTCATAAACTTGCTCATCAGGAAGCTCGTATTGTGGTATGGAGCATCTGCCACTTTCAGCCAATTCTTTAAGTGTGCTGACTGCATTATCCTGTGTTAGATTTTCTTTTAGCTCATCCATGCCATCTTCTACATCATGTAATTGATCATCAATTTGAAGCATGAATTCCACAGAGTTTTGGAGCTCATCTGGATCCCAATCACTGTCGATTGCGATGGCACCAAGAATAGCTTCAAATAAATCAGCTTTAACTTTTTCTTGAGTCCATACCTTGTTATCGATGTCGCTTTGTCCCAAGTACATCATGGTTTTGAAACCTAGTTCTTCAATTCTTCTAGCAAGATTCGCATTGCTTACGATTTCTTTTTTTAGCTCAGTAAAGTCATGCTCGTTTCGATGAGCCTTAATGCAATATTTATCGTTGTCTTCTTCCTCGTTGTAATAATCTGTTTAAGATTGAAAAATCCATATCTTTCAGCGATGACTTTGGTCACATAAAAATCCTATACTCGATCATCTAAGAACTCAAAAAACTCATTGTTCTCCCCACCATATTCAGCTGAATACGATTTTCTCGTGAATCTTGTATCAGTAAGTCAATGTACTTGAAATAGTAGTCACATTTTCTTTGAACATCATCTATGCCTTGCTTTCATTTTCTACAATGTCTTATTAATCTTTTTTTAACTGACAACCTTAGAAGTTTAAGGGTGACATCAAAATTCAAGTAACTCCATTTGACCCTAGAAGTTCATTTTTTACATTTCTTTTTATCCATTCAAAAAGTAATCATTTTACAAAACTTGAAAAACAAAAGACCATTGAATTTCAATGATCTTTTTCTAAAAACTAATCATTCAAAAAATGGTGCCGAAAATAGGACTCGAACCTACGACCTGCTGATTACGAGACAGCTGCTCTACCACCTGAGCTATTTCGGCATAAAACACTTCTTCTTAACCTTAGGATGCGCATAAATACTTAATGCTTCCTTGAAGGTTTCAATGGTGACACTACCTTTACATGCAAATTCACCATCAGCATTCCAATCTACATTGGAACTTGTTTCAATCACAAACTTATTGCTTGCAATGTGTAAATCTTCTCTTAATTTTTTACCACCACGAATAAACGATGATAACAATCTTAAACGCCAAAAAGATTTCGCGCGTTTAAAAAGTCTAAGCTCAAATAAACCGTCATTTAAATGAGACTCAGAAAAATTAATCAATCGCATACCTCCAACACGGTTTGAGCTTAGACCTAAAATCATCGCACATTCCATAGATTCAGTAATCCCATCATGGGTAACTCTTACAGGGTAACGATACTCATTTGACAGATCTTTCATAGCAGCAATCAAATAAGCTAAATAGCCATATTTCTTAATATGACGTCGCGAGATGTCATAGCTAACTCTGGTTAACAAACCAGAGGCTGCGGTATAAAAGAAATACTGATCATTAATCTTATTGATGTCAATTAAGACAGGAACTTCTGTCATATAAATCTTTAAACTTCTTCTAATGTTTTTATTCACACCTAAAATGGCAGCTGTATCATTGGCTGTACCGCTTGGTAAAAGACCCAATGCTGGCTTAATAGGTGATCTCATCACGCCATTAAGAACCTCATTAGCGGTTCCATCACCACCAGCAACCAAATAAACATCATAGTTTTTTGCTTGTTCGAATGCGACCTTTTCAAGGTCTTTTGCTGCTTTCGATTCATAAATGGTTAATGTGTGATGTGATTTATCAAAGATTTTTTGGATCAGTGGAAGATTAATCTTGAAATTAGAGCGTCCACTCACCGGATTGTACATCAATAAATAGTTCATGTATCTATTAAACCCCTGAAAGTATTTTAACATAATCTAACAACAAAGAAAACATAAAACATCGAAAAAAACGACGCTAATAAGCGTCAATTTTTACATTTGAATTATAGAACCATAAAATTGTGTTCGAAGAAATATTCAATCAATTTCTTACGTGTAACAATCCCAATAAACTTCTCATTTTGATCTAAGACAGGAACAAAGTTTTCATTCTTTGCTTTTGATAAAAGAAGTGGCATGGTTGCATTCACACTAATAGGTTCATAATCTCTGTGACGCTTGATGTCAGTAACATGGAGTTTTTCCATTTCATCCTCATTTAAACAATCAATGTTCTTGAGAACAAAATTTAGAATATCACCTTCTGTTAAAGTTCCAACATATGTGTGCGTTCGATCGATGACTGGAATCGATGTGAAACGGTGCTCTGTCATGCGTTCTAATGCAGCCTTAAGCGTTTCATCACTATAAAGTAGAATAACTTCATGTGTAGGTTTTAAAAAGGATAGTACGTTCATAGAGTTCACTTCCAATCTTTTAATTTCTATACCTCTATTATACATCATATCAGATATTTTATAGCATACAAATAGGAGGTGTCATATATATCATGACATTCACTCACATTACTATA
>DAOTHC010000047.1:0-6490 GCA_035447465.1 Acholeplasmataceae bacterium | reverse complement strand
TTACTGTTACGACACTGTTGAAGATCTCGTATTCGAATTTGTCTTTAGCAGGTCCTACTTGAACATCTACTAAATGACCGTATTCATCTGTTTCACCAATTTTAACTTCAATTGCTTCAACAACAAGATTCATGGTTTGAACTAAGGTCTTATCAATACTAACTTCGTATTCGAATGTTACCTCGTCCACTTCACCTTCGAAGAAGATATATCCTTCAGGAACAAGTCTTCCAGTGAATTCCGCTGAAACTTGTTCAACAATTAAGTTTGCATCTTCACCATCGTACCTGATAACGACGTTCCCAACCCTTGATACATCCTGCCAGTAAGCGAATGCTGCTGTTGATGTAAATCCGAGTGCAATGACCAACAAGATGATAATTACGACGGGAACTATTCTTTTACCAGTGTTCAAGAGTTTCATCTCCTTTCGGGTATAAAAATAGGTCACATGAATTTCATGCGACCATGGTTTTTTATTAAAAATACCAATTGTCAACACTGAAATTCAAATCCATTTTGTGGATCATTTCAAATGACAACTGGCTGTCCCAATAGGACCCTATAGCTTTGCGTCACTAAGTTACCTTAGTTTTGCCTTTTTAACATTATGAAACTGAAAATGTAAGTAGTTTTCACATTTTCCTCTATATTATATAATAACTGAACGTCATTGTCAACAAAAAAGTTTATAATTATTTAAAAATTGACATATTCTTTACAAAAAATATGAAAATTATAAATAAAACGCGAAATTATACTCAATTCCGCGTTTTATTATGCTAATTCTTGTTATTTAATAAGGCTTGCTAATTTACCAACAGTTCTAATTAACTGTGCAGTATAGCTCATTTCATTGTCATACCATGACATAACTTTAACTAATTGACGATCGCCATAGTTAACGATTTGTGTGGTATGTGCATCATAGATTGAACCATAATGTGTACCAATAACGTCTGAAGATACGATTGGATCAGCCATGTATTGTAATGTTTCGTTTGCTGCATTCTTGAATGCTGCATCGATTTCTTCTAATGTTGTGTGCTTCTTAACTTCAACAGTTAAGTCAACAACTGAACCAGTGATTGTTGGAACGCGTAATGCAGTACCATCTAACTTACCTTTTAATTGTGGTAATACTAAACCAATAGCTTTTGCAGCTCCAGTTGAAGATGGAATAATGCTTGCTGCTGCAGCTCTTCCTCTTCTTGCCATGATACCCTTCTTATGTGGTTGGTCCATGAGTGATTGGTCGTTTGTGTAAGCATGAACAGTTGTCATCATACCACCAACGATACCGAAGTTGTCATCTAACACTTTAGCGATAGGTGCTAAACAGTTAGTTGTACATGATGCGCCTGAAATAATATCTTCAGTTCCATCTAATGTGTTGTCATTAACGTTATAAACGATGGTCTTAACGTTACCTGATGCTGGTGCAGAAATAACAACTTTCTTTGCGCCTGCTTCTAAATGCCAACCAGCTTTAACTTCGTCTGTGAATAAGCCTGTGCATTCTAGAACAACATCAACATTTAATTTACCCCATGGTAAATTCTTAGGATCTTTTTCTGCGAAAATAGGAATAACTTTACCATCAAAAACTAAGTTAGTACCTTCTGCTGATACTTTATCAACCATGAAAGGTCCTTGTGCAGTGTCATACTTTGTAAGGTATGCTAAAGTTTCTGCATCTGTTAAATCATTGATACCTACAACATTAAATCTTGAATCGCCTGACATCAATCTGAATGCAAGACGACCAATGCGGCCGAAGCCATTAATTGCTACATTAATTGCCATATTTGATAATTCCTCCTTGAATTGATTTTTCATCGTCTATATTTTACCATTACTTACACAAATTGCAAAGATATTGAAACCGTGTTCATAAATGTAAACGTTTTTCCTTCCCTTTAGGGAGGTGATTTGATATAATAGAAGCGGCTAAAAGGATGAAGCCAGAATAAGAAAAAGGTGATGTCCATGACCAAGAATATTGAAATCGAATTTAAAACAGGTCTAACTGAAGAAAAGTATCGCGAACTTTTAGCAAAGTTTAAGCTTGAAAATAATATTTTCAAACAGGTAAACCACTATTTTGACACCGATGACTATACACTCAATCAACAGAAGATTGTTCTTCGAATCCGTCAAAAGAGTGATACACATTATAAGGTTACCTTAAAGAGTCAAAGTGAACAAGGTGCTTTTGAAAGTCATGTGCTTCTTCATCCCGATCAAGCAAAAGACATGATTGAAAACGGTTTTAATACCAAAGACTTTTTTGAAGATATCGATTATTTTGTAACATTTAAAGTATCACTTGACAATTATCGTGTGAGTACACCTTATGAAGGTGGTACACTTTTCTTAGATCGTTGTGATTATTGCAATGTCATCGATTATGAAGTCGAATATGAAGTGAACGATTATTTTCAGGGTCAAAAATTATTTCTTAAATTTTTAGACGATTATGGCATTAAACAAATGCCAACCAGACGTAAGAGCGAACGTGCTTTTATGTGTAGAAGATAATAAACAAGGCAATCCGATGTGGATTGCTTTTTTTTGCAAATGCTTACATTAAAATGAATGAACTTTCAGGTAAGCAACGTCTATTATGCCGCTTTTTCACGAAATAAAGCCATTTTACACCGAATAACATTGACAAGAGCGATGCTAAAACATATAATATACTATGTAAATAAATGTTCGATGGAGGGCCTAATGAAAGAACGTAGCCTATTATATTTTATTACAGCACTAACCGTGTCCATACTCTTAATTATCTCGCTTGTTATTCGCACCATGCCGTGGTTTCGCGCTTATGGTTCATTCGCAATGCCTGAATTCTACTACTTTTTAATACCAACTGCACTCTTATGGGTAGGATGGTTCTTCGAACGTAACAGTTTCTTACTTGCAGCATCTATTTTACTAGCTGTACTATTTGGATTGCATTTAGAAAACACGGGTATTCTTAATGGTGATATTCACGTGATCTCTTCACAAGCACCAATTGTTCGTACAGTTTATGTCTTAACGCTTATGCTTATCTTTGGTGGTGCAGGCCTTGGGTTCTATACCCACTTCAGACTTGAATTACCTGAACAAAAATAATAAAAAAGAACTCGGTTGAGTTCTTTTTTTTACGCTTTGTGTAAATCTTTTTTTATCTCATCAAAATAACGCTTGAGCGCACTTTGATAATCACAAAATTCTCCATTTGGACAATCCGTACACATAATTAATTCTCTAAGACGCTTAGGAATAAATACGCGTATTTCTTCGTCGTTATAACCAACTTGTAATTTTTCACCATCAATGATGATCGGTCTCTTAAGGACAGATGGATTTTCAATGATGAACTCTTTGAGTTCACTGATCTTCATATCTTCAACATCTAAATCTTGTTCTTTAAAGATTTTAGATCGTGTTGAGATAATGTCTTCAAATCCATTTTCTGCATTTTCGAGCATACGGTCGATATCATCTTCTGTGATTCGTTGGTTGAAAAGATTCTTCTCTTCATAAGGAATCTTATGCTCATCAAGCCACTTCTTCGCTTTCCGACAAGACGAACAACTAGGTGTTGTAAAAATTGTAATCATGTCTTCCTCCTTCTTGGAGCATAGGTTTTAGCCTATAGCACTATGGTGTTCTTGGTGTATCCGAGTTTTCCTCGCTGTTTTATTATATAATTAAACGCACTTAATTACAACAAGTGATGTTGATTTTGGTATCATTTTACACAATTAAGTTTCGAATTCGTTAGAATAAATCCATCTTAGGTTATAATAAAACTAATGCTAAACGAAAGGACGTAAAAACGTATGTCTCAATGGGATTTATCACCGTTCTACTCAAGTCTGGATGCTTGGGAGGAAGATTTAAAAAAATTACCGGCTCATATTGAACATTTAGCTTCCTTCAAAGGTAAGTTATCTGATCTTCAATCATTTAGAGCATTTTATGTAGCTGAGGAAGAAACCAACAAGCTCATGTACCGCCTTTATGGCTACATCCATCTTGCCTCAGATTTAAATTTAAAGGATACAGTTACTTCATCAAAAAATCAACAATTGATGTTAATGTTTTCTGATCTTGGTCAAAAAACATCATTTGTTGCTCCCGAACTGATTGCTATGGGTGAAGAAAAAGTGATGTCATTTGTACAAAGTGACGACTTCTTAAAGACCTATGCATTTGAAATGGAAAAGTTATTCTTACAACAAAAGCATGTCTTATCAGCTGATCAAGAAAACTTGCTTGCTAACTTTGGAGCAACCCGTTCAGTTCCATCATCACTTTATCAAGCTTTAGCGATCATTGATCGTCAAGATGAAAAAGTAACACTATCAGATGGTAAAGAATTGACCATCACACAATCCAATTATCGCTCTTTACTTGCTGAAACAGCATCTGCTGAAGATCGTAAGCTCATCTTCGAAGCTGCATTTAAACGTTACAAGGATAATAAAGCTGCATTTGCATCTGCTTACAATCTTGTGTTGCAACAATTATCAGCAAACTACAAGTCACGTAATTATGAAAGTGCGCTAGAGGCTGCTTTATTTAGAAACAACATACCAACATCTGTATTTCATAACTTAAAAGATGTTGCCTATGAAAACACATCACACATCAAGCGTTATATTCAATTAAGAAAGAAACACTTAAAGTTAGAAACGTATCACACCTATGATCGTTTCCTAAAGTTAGCAAGAGATGATTCAAAGTATTCTTTTGAAACAGCTAGAAATCTCTTCTTTGAAGCGATTGATGGTATGGACCCACATTATGTAGCTCATCAAAAAGATGCATTACTTAATGGTTATGTTGATGCTTATCCAAAAGATGGTAAACGCACAGGTGCTTATTCATCAGGACTTTATGGATTCCATCCATACATTTTACTTAATCATGATGACACATTAGATGCCGTCTTCACGTTAGCACATGAAGCAGGACATTCTGCACACACCATTTTCTCAAATGAAAATCAACCGATGGCAATGGCTGATTACACCATCTTCGTGGCAGAAATTGCATCAACATTTAATGAACATGTATTGCTTGCTTATCTGATTAAGAAATCAACTACCAAAGAACAAAAGATTGATTTACTTGAAAAAGCAATCGATGGTATTATGGCAACCTTCTTCAGACAAACCTTATTTGCTACTTATGAATATGAAGCAAATAAACTCGTTGAACAAGGTGTTCCGATTACCTATCAATCTCTATCAAAAATCATGATTGATTTATACAAACATTATTATGATATTGATATCACAACAGAAAATGGTAAAGAATATGTTTGGGCATATATCCCACATCTCTTCTATACACCTTTCTATGTTTATCAGTATGCAACATCATACAGTGCATCATTAAAGATTTATGACAATGTGAAAAAACAAGTTCCTCAAGCGATGGAAAACTTCGTTGGTCTTCTTAAATCAGGTGGTTCAGATTATCCTGTCAACCAAGCAGCAAAAGCAGGTGCTGATTTAACCAATAAAGAAACATTTATGGCTGTCATTGAACGCTTTAAGTCACTTGTTGATCAACTCGAAAAGGTACTTGAAGAATAAGTCATTCTCATGTATAATGTGAGTGTGCAGTGAAAAGGAAGAAATCATTGATAAAAAATCATTTCAAGCGATTCGGGATGGTGAGAGCCGAAAATGATGACAAATGATGTGGGCCCTTGGAGCACAAGGTAAATCGGCCTTAACGATATTGAGTGCTAGAGAAACTCTCTAGAACTAAGGTGGCACCGCGTGTAAACGTCCTTAGATAGTATCTATGGGCGTTTTTTATTTTAAGGAGGTAAAAACTATGCCAACACCAACGATTCAATCAAAAGCACTTGAAGATATTCAAATTCCTGTACAACTTCAAGTTAAAGCACAAAAGCGTAAAACGCTAGTTTCAGGTATTCAACCAACAGGCAAATTGACTTTAGGCAACTATATTGGGGCACTACGTCAATTTGTACAACTGCAAGATGAGCTCGAAGATACAGAATTCTTCATTTTTATCGCTGATCTACATGCCATTACAACACCTCAGGACCGTCAAGAATTAAAGAAAAACATCAGAAGTGTTGCTGCACTTTATTTAGCATGTGGACTAGATCCAGAAAAAGTTAATCTGTTTGTTCAATCTGAAGTGATGGAACACAGTGCATTAGGCTACATCATGGAGTCAACTGCTTATGTTGGCGAAATGGAACGTATGACACAGTACAAAGATAAAAAGGGTAAACAAACCGATGGTATCAGAACATCACTATTAACTTATCCTGCACTCATGGCAGCTGATATCTTACTCTATGATGCTCATTTAGTGCCCATTGGTGATGATCAGAAACAACATTTAGAATTAACACGTGACTTAGCGATTCGTTTTAACAATCAATATGGTGAAACATTCGTTGTTCCTGAAGGATTCTATCCGAAGACTGGTGCACGCATTA
>DAOTHC010000046.1:0-6579 GCA_035447465.1 Acholeplasmataceae bacterium | reverse complement strand
TCAATTTCTTTCTCTAAAGCTGATACAGCTTCTTTTGGAGTCCCATGAACGAAGTCAGGGATAAAGATTCTTTCAAAGAAGAGTGAAGAGAAAATGTTGTCAACTTCTCGCTTGTATTCATCTGTTGTGAAATACATACACCATGTGTAACTATCATCAAAATTAAACGCTTTAAACACATAGGGTTTATTTTGGAAGTAAGATAATTTCTCAACACTATCATTTGGTAAACGACCAAAACGAATGGTGATATATTTGCACGCAAATAAATCATCTAAGGCAACATCCAAACTTTCAATGTTTTTAACCGAGATTAAAGCATTTTGGAATTTTTGAATGTGTTGTTGAGATTCTTTAATTTTTGATAGTTCTTGTTCCAACGCTTCTTTGGTTTCCGTGATATATTCATACATCTCATTGATGTTGTATTCGATATCACGCTGTTCAACCGTTGGGAGATTTAATTCATATTTCTTTTCAATTTCATCGATTTCCTGTAACATCGGTTGACAAGGATTTTCTGCAACAAAGGATGTCAATCCATGTACTTTTTCGACGATTTCACTCGCCAATACTGGATGAAATCCTTTGATATCGATAAACCGTGTCAGGACGCTGTCTAGCTGATTGACATTCGATGTCAAATCGATGAGTTTCATTTTAGCTATTCCCATAATAACTCCTTAATAAATCAACATCGCTTTAATTTCCGCTTCATCAACTTGGTAACGAATACCTTCAATGATGTTGGTGATGTTTTCAATTTCCATTTGTCCAAGTGTGACAAATGACATGAAAACTTTGGGAACTTCCGATGCGAAATAAATATATTTACGTGCTAAATCATAACGGATTTTACCAGCAAAATATTCAATGTAGACATAGTCTTTCTCATTGACAAATTTTTGGTACTCCGAATGTGATAAATATTTAACAATTTGATCAGGATTTGACAAAGCAATCATCTCATCCCATTTTTTCTCTGAGATGCGGACATGATCCTTAATCAAAACATCCTTAATCACTTGAGGTGTTGCTTGATAAAACTTCTTCAAACGATAAATCTTTGTAATATTTGCAAGTTCAATACGCGTTTGAAAAATACCTTCAATCTCTTTCTTAAGTGATCCGCTATAATGTTTATTAATACGCTTGAATGCTTCTTCATAATAGTAGACTTCAAGTTCGTGTTCAATATCAAGATAACGAATCATTTCTGGATTATCGGTACGATATGGTTTTAAGATTTGATAATAGGGAGAATTTTTAATGGCATCCAATAAATCATCGAATGTTTCAACTTTTAGTAGTTTGTGTACATCAATTTTGGTATGCACTTCAAAAAAGATAGGTAATTTCCCGATATTATCTTCAAATTCCATCGAGATGATGGTTCTTAATGACGATAAGATGAGTTCACTTTCCTGATAAACAATATTGAGTAAATAAAACTCTAAATCAGAAGAATGAATCATTTTGATCAGTCTTAATATTTGTTCGAAATGACTTTTCTTAATCATCAGTTCAAGTTGACCACGATGAATCGAACCTTCTTGAACACCACTTAAGATCATTTCATAATTAGGTGACTTCTTGAGGAAGCTCACCAAATCGGGTAATGATCTGAGTTTAAGCATGCGTTCATAATCATCCGGCTTGAGGAAATGACCGAAAATAGTCTTTGCTTTTGTGATGACGGCATTATTAGATAAGTCCTTCAATCGTCTTCACCTCACTTGATACAAGATTGATAGATCGAATCAATCCAAGATTCTTTTTCACGTTCAAACACGGCAACGATTTCGTTTAACGCAAGTTCAAACTTTTCTTTTTCCTGATCAAGTTTAACTTTGATATCTTCTTTATATTTCTTTTCAAGTTCTTTAACAGCAAGTTTGATATCGTGCTGCATTTCTTTTTTTAGACGAGCTTCCTCTTCTTTGACAAGATGATCAAGATTATCTTTTTTGAGTTTGAGCTCTTCAACGGCTTCTCTAGCCTTTTTATCCATTTGAATGGTGTCTCTTATGAGATTGCTATACATGGATTCACCTTCTTTATTGTTATTGTAGTTTTATCTTATCACGATTAATATGCGCGAGCAAACCATATTGTTTGTTGTGCTTTTCTTCCTGTTACTGGACATGTATCTGTTATGAGTTTTTGATCAAATGGGATCACGCGAGCTGTCGCTGTTGTATCCTTTTTAATTTGAATTTCTGCTTCTTCATCTGCAATGCTCATTGCAACATAACCACCACGCTTAATGAAGTCTTTAAATTCATCATATGTTTTGGCTTCATAGGTATTTTCTTGCATTTGTTTAACCGCATTTTGATAAAGTGATTGATGCATATTTTCTAATAATGTTGGCATTAACGTTTGAACATCACTTAACTTAACTTGTTGTTTTTCGCGGTTGTGTCGTGTCACGAGTGTCACTTCACCACGTTCTAAATCTCTAGGACCAACTTCAATACGAACAGGAACACCCTTCATTTCGTATTCAGCAAACTTCCAACCTGCTGTTTTTGAAGAATCATCGAGTGAGACACGATATCCTGCCTGTTTTAATGATGCATACAAATCATTGGACGCTTTAACAACTTCTTCTTTTTGTCCTTGAATAGGAATAATGACGATTTGTGTAGGTGCAACATAAGGTGGTAACACTAAACCTTCATCATCACCATGAACCATAATGACAGCACCAATCAGGCGTGTTGATACACCCCATGATGTTTGATAAGCATATTGTAATGTGTTGGTTTCATCGGTAAATTTAATATCGAATGCTTTTGAGAAGTTTTGACCGAAAAAGTGTGTTGTACCTGATTGTAAAGCTTGTCCATCATGCATGAGCGCTTCAATACTATACGTTTCAACAGCACCTGCGAATTTTTCTTTTTCAGTTTTTCTTCCTGTAACAAATGGAATGGCTAATAGTTTTTCACCAAGTTCGCGATAAATTTCCAAAATGTCAAGTGTTTCTTTTCTGGCTTCCGCTTCAGTAGCATGAACGGTATGACCTTCTTGCCATAAAAATTCCTTACCTCTTAAGAAAGGACGTGTTGTTTTTTCCCAGCGAACAACACTGCACCACTGATTATATAACTTAGGTAAATCACGGTATGAATTGATAATCTTTTGGTAATGCGTACAAAAAAGCGTCTCAGATGTTGGACGAATAATTAATCGTTCTTGTAGATCTTCGACACCTGTTGTCGTAATCATCGCTGTTTCAGGAGCGAATCCTTCGACGTGATCTTTCTCTTTTTGAAATAGGGATTCTGGAATGACTAAAGGCATGTAAACATTTTGATGGTTCGTTTCTTTGAAGCGACGATCTAAATACTGTTGAATACCTTCCCAAATCGCGTAACCATAGGGACGATAAATAATAAATCCTTTAACGTCACTATAATCCATTAATTCAGCTTTCAAACATAAATCTGTATACCATTGTGCAAAGTCCACATCACGTGACGTGATGGCTGCAACCATTTTTTGTTTTTGTTGACTCATATAACTCACCTTTTAAATGCTTTTATAATAATATTGACGATAACAATCATAAAAATAAATGAAAATACTGGTAACATCGAACCTCCGATGTTTAACCCGTTTCTAAATAAAACAACGGGAACGATTTGAATGAAAAGCACTGCAAAAATCACGGTCATAATCAAGCGGACAGCTTTTGCTTTCTGTTCAGGTGTCAAAGGTTTTTGTTGATACGGTTTATGCGGTTCCTTTTTTTGTGAAGCCGGTTGTACGATCGAATTTCTATCTTGTTCTTCGAACAGTCGATCATATTTCTCAAAAGGATCTTTATCGTTTTCGTTCATGATTTCACCAGGATGGTTTTACCATCTTCAAATACAACTTTTCTTTCTTTATATAAATTTCCAAGCGCTCGTTTAAACGCTTTTTTACTCATGTTGAAGTAGTGTTCGATCTCTTCAGGCGTGCTATCTGATGTTAATGGCATTTCATGATGACGGATGAGATAACTTAATATTTCATTTGCATCATCAAATCGTTTAACTTCTTTTTGATCCTTAAGGGATCCTGTATAACCCTTATCAGATAGGAAGGTCACCTTGACATTAACTTTTTGACCATATCGCAATTTTTGATCGATCATCGAATGGTGCACAAAAATGAAATGTCCAGCTTCTGTTAAGATATTGACGCCTGCTTGTCCAATTTTTTGAACATAACCTTCTTGTGTTTGCATGAGAGGAAGGTCCTCTTCTGGGTGTATTTGAATATCTTGCTTAGCAGCAATCTTTCCGACAAGTTTACCTTTCACCTTAATGGTGATATATAGTTTGTCACCCACTTGGGGCCAAGATTGAATATCTCTTGGTAAATCTTCATAGGATAATAAAAGGTCTTTAGCAATGCCCATATCTAAAAAGACCCCGATATCTTCATTGACATCTGTCACTTGAAGAAATCCAGGTTTAGACACCGTAATATACGGTTTTTTAAGCGTTGCTGCAAGTCTTCCTTTGTTGTCATAATATAAAAAGGCTTCAACGGCATCTCCTGCCTTGAGCTCTTGATGTAAAGACTCATTATTATGTAGAAAAACTTGATCTAAACCGCTATCTAACATATAGCCAATATCGGTTTTACGATTGACAACCATTTGGTTGACATCACCTATACGTAATCCCATGTGCATCACCTTATCTATTTTATCATAAAATAACAAAAGATATATAGAAAAAATAAAAGAGTGCATCAGCACTCAAATATCTAACTCTTTTAATACGCTTTCATAACGTTTGATGAGTAAATCTTTGAAAAAATTCTTGAGAGGATTCAAATCTTTCTCAGTTTTGAAAGCTTCTAAGTAAGCAATATAGTTTTCACGTTGTTCCAACGGTATCGATATAGGTAGAAAATCATGTGACATTAAGAAGTAATTTAAGACTAATTTTGCTAATCGACCATTCGCATCAACAAATGGATGAATTTTAGCAA
Source organism: Acholeplasmataceae bacterium (assembly GCA_035447465.1). Classification (GTDB taxonomy): domain Bacteria; phylum Bacillota_I; class Bacilli_A; order Acholeplasmatales; family Acholeplasmataceae; genus Peloplasma. Next base: position 1,584 of record DAOTHC010000046.1, on the reverse strand, counting down.
TGCTTGCATGAGCATAGGTTGCAAGTTCTAATGGTGATCCTTTAAACTGCTCAAGATTGACGAAGAATTTCGCCATGCGATCATAAACTTTTACATAGTCAGGTGGTTGATGGGTTGCGCCAAAGATATTAATGTTTACATTACGATAGACGCCACCTTGGAAGATACCATCCACGAGTATTTCATGGATATCTTTCATTTTTTCTTCATTAAATGGTGCTTTTGTTTTCGCTTCGTTCATCACAAATTCAAAAGCTTTTAAATGGTTCAAAATTTCTTTTTGTTCTCTTTCGCTATACTCGAGTAGAGCTTTTGCTTGGCTACAGCGTTTTACATCCTCATACGGAATACGATTTTTTCCAACCATACCAACAGCATCATATGTGTAGAGAAGGGCAAATTTCTTTTCAATCTCGTCAAGTACGCTTTGATCTGTTTCCTTCATCACGTTTGCTAGATGCTGTTTCTCTACCTCTAATAGATCTTTCTCCATAATTATCAACACTCCTATCTTTATAGATAGTATAACATAAAAGCGCTATCATAGACAACAATTATGGGAAAAACACATACTTCAAATCAAGGTGTTCGAACGGTATCTTTTTAAGAACGCTTTGGTTCGTTCTTCCTTAGGATTTTTTAAGATTTCTTGAGGGGTACCCATTTCTGCAATCACACCCTGGTCCATGAACACAATCCGGTCAGATACTTCTTCAGCAAATCCCATTTCATGGGTGACAATGACCATCGTCATACCTTCTTTAGCTAAGTCTTTCATGACGGATAGAACCTCACCAACCATCTCAGGGTCAAGTGCAGATGTGGGTTCATCGAAAAGCATAATGGTTGGATTCATCGCTAATGCACGTGCGATAGCTACGCGCTGTTTTTGACCTCCAGATAGACGTGTGACCTGTTGGTGAGCAAAGTTTTGCATACCGACTTTCGTTAAGTAGCGCATCGCATTTTCGGTTGCTTCTTCTTTGGATTGTTTAAGTAGTTTCATTGGCCCTAAAATACAATTTTGTAAAGCCGTTTTGTTGTTAAACAGATTGAATGATTGGAAAACCATACCGATATGCATGCGTAATTTTTCTAAATCTGTTTTGGGATCCATCAAATCAGAACCCATAAAATAGATATGACCATCATCGGGTTCATTCAGTAAATTGATACAGCGTAATAAGGTCGTTTTTCCTGATCCAGAGGAGCCAATAATGGTAACAACCTCTTTTTCAGAAACATCCAAATCGACACCATTTAAAACGAGTTGAGAACCAAAATGCTTATGAACATTTCTAATTTCTAAAATATGTTTAGACATGCTGATTCACCTTCTCTTTCGATGACATCTTCTCTAATCCGTTGACTAGTTTTCCTGTAATAAATGTCAAAAACAAATAGATCAGTGCAGCTATAAAGAATCCTTCTACGATTCTAAAATTAGATGATGTTGATGATTGTGTTGCTCTAAATAAATCAAAAACACCAATGACAGAAAGTACAGCTGTATCTTTTAAATTGACGATAAATTCATTACCAATCGCTGGCAGTGAGTTTTTGATGGCTTGTGGGAGTATGATT
>DAOTHC010000045.1:0-6765 GCA_035447465.1 Acholeplasmataceae bacterium | reverse complement strand
CTTCTTTACTGTTTAAGAACTTTAAGAATAACCATGATGCTAATTTTTCTTGATCAGTACCTGTGTTAGTTAATGATAGGTTAGTACCTTGTTGAATAGCTGTTTGATATTGAGGCATATCCTTATTATAAGGAATAGGTGCAACTTCAAAGTTGAAGAGGTATTCGCCATTGATGACTGCAGGTGTATTGTAGTAAGCGCCGCCTGTAGAACCAATGGTCATAAATGTTTGACCCTTCTTAAAAATATCAGAAGCGTAATCAGATAACCAGTTAGCTGGTAATGTTAATTCATTTCTATGTGTGTTGAAATAAGTTAACATAGCGATTGCTTCGTCTGAATTATAAAGAGCAACACCTTTTCTTTCAGAGTCGATTGTCGTATACGCACCACCCCATTGACGAATGAGTGTGATGAATGCATTTTCTTCTGAGTCATAAGAATAAGGAACGAATTGATCTTTAGCAGTTTGAATTTCTGCTGCAGTTAATCCTAATTTAGCACCATATGAATCGATGAAACCTGGAGCGATTGCTTCAAATTCAGCAGATACTGCAAATAAGTCTTGCCATGTTTCTGGGAATTCAGTCAATTTGCCAGCAGCAATAAGTGCATCAACGGCGTCTGTGTTATAAATCATAACTTCTGTTGACTTATTGAAAGGTAATGAATAATATTCACCATCAGCTGTATATTGGCTGTTTTCGTTACGATACTTCCAAAGAATATCTTCAAATGTATCATCAGCAACCGTTGGATCAAATCCCCAAACTGGGTGATCAATATATGGGTTTACTGAAATAACAGCGTTATTGGTAATGTATTCAGCAACGTGGTCTGGATAACCTTGAACGATGTTAGGTAATGTACCACCTTTAATCGCTGATACGGTATTTTGACGTAATGCGTCATAGTTTTCACCGTTCTTAACGATGTTAACAGTGATGTTTGGATAAAGTTCCTTAAATTCTGTTGCGTATAAATTCATTGCACCTTCAATAGTTGAACCGTTTGAATGCCATAAGGTAATTTCAATAGGTTCTGTTGTTAATGTGCTAGGAATATTGGTAACAGCTGGTTTAACAGTTAATGAAATTGATTTGGTTGCAGATGCACCCCATTGATTTTCAACGCGAATTTGATAAACGAAACGTCCTGGACGAGATAAACTTGGTAAATCGATAACTTCGATTTGATCTGTTAAATCTTCAGGATTTTCAGTACCATTAAATGTGTCAATCGCTTTAACACCACGTAGTGGATCAAAATCTCTTGAACCGATGTAGTATGTTTGAGCTTCTTGAACATAAAGTAATGAAACAGTTTGTGGAACGTTGCCGTTAACAATGAATGTGACCTGTTGACGAGCGAATAAACCTTCAGCATCTTCAACATAGACAGAGTAACTGTATTGTCCGCCTCTTGGATCTTCTAACCACGCTGCATTCCAACCTTCAAGTTCGATGTCGTCGGTTAAATCACCGTCTTTATCGTCTTCAGCTGTAATGCCAGTAAGTGGATTATATGCATCACCATAGGTGATGGTTACCTCATTTTGTACACCAACTAAACGTGGCGCAGTATTTCTAACTTGAACACAGGCAGATAAACCGAGTATTCCTGCTAGAACTAACACCAATGAAACAATTCTTTTCATGTCTTTCCTCCTTTTTTCTATCCTTTAGTTCCGGATCTTCCGACGCCGGACATAATATATTTTCTAAGTAACAAGAACACAACAATCAGTGGAATCGTAACAATCGCGGATGCTGCAATTTGCATATTGAACATCACACGTGGGTTTGTACCTGCTGTTGTAAAGTCTGCATCACGAAGTGCGACAGAAATCAGCCAGTACATACGACCTTCATTAACATCACCGACCGATGTGATCAAACGTGGCCAAATGAAGGCATTCCATGAACCGATAACTGATAGAATCGTAATCGTGAAAATGGTTGGACCAGCAATGGGGATCATCACGCGTGTCAAATACTTAAAGTCTGATGAACCATCCACCTTAGCCGCTTTATAAAGCGTTTCAGGGATTTGTTTAAACGTCTGTCTTAAGAAGAAAATGTAGAATACAGATGTCATAAACGGAATGATCATCGCTAAGAAATAAGAGTTGGTACCTTCAGCACCACCAACCCAACCTAAACCGGCTTGGCTGACAGTTAAGAAGTTTGTTAATATGTATAATTCACCTGGAATCATCATGGTCATCAAGAGAACTGAGAAGATTGTTTCTCTACCCTTGAATTCTAGTCTAGCAAACGCAAACGCTGCTAAAACAGTTGTAATGATGGTACCAACAGTTGATAAAATACCAACATAAAGCGTGTTTTTAATGTAGATACTGAAATCTACTTCTTGTAAAACATACTTGAAGTTCATCCACTGCATCTCTGATAACGAGATGAAGAAACGTGGTGTCATCGTTAAATTACTTTCATAGTATGTCTTCAATGCCGTTAAAATCATCCAATAGAATGGAACGAAGATGAGAAGTGCAACGATAGATAAGAAAAGGTATGAGAAGAACATACGCATGAATGTGAATGCTGTTTGTCTTCGAATAGCTTTCTTTAAATCACTGTCTTCTTCTTCAACAACTTTAACTTTTTTCTTGAACAGATTTTTAAATCCTGCCCAAATACGCTTTGAAGCTTCTTTGAAGCCATAACCTTCAGATTGTAATAAGATTCTTCTTGATGCGATGATTTTCAATACGAATGATACTGGGTTAAACGCTAATAATGACACAATCGCATTAACAAAATAATTACTTGATACATAACGACTGTATTCATAGAATTCACGGAACTTCGTTTTCTTAAAGTTAATAAATGTTAACGGGAATGTCACGATAATGAAGATCGCGAGGTAACTCATCCATGTGTTTAACGTAAACGTATCAATATCCATACCGAAGATGGTGTATTCAAAGTTTGTGAAAACTTCAGGTGGAAGATCGGGAACTGTAATCTTCGAGAAAAGGAAAATAAATAAACCTACATAAATCACTAAGAAGATGGCATCAACAAGATGGATGATGTTTTCAAAACGTTTAATCTGTTTGACTTGTTCTTTATTCATATGTCATCATCCTCCTAGTAGTGTACGCGTTTCTTACCGACCCACATCTGAACGAGTGTGAGCGCAAGAATAATCGCGAATAAAATAATGGATGCCGCTGCCGCTAAGGAGAGATCTTCACCACTGTAAATATAGTCATAAATGTGGAAGACAATCGTCTTTAAGTTGTAGTTTGCACCATCAGGTGTTGCTGTATCACCAAAGATCGCAACGACACTTGAGTAAGTTTTAAATGCACCAATAACTGATGTGACTACAATATAGAAAATCATTGGTGAAATCATCGGAACTGTAATTTTCGTAAAAATACGACGTTTTGGGGTAGCATCGATCGCAGCAGCTTGATAGTATTGTTGGTCAATACCTTGCATACCGCTCATGAAGACCATAATCTTGAATGCCATACCATCCCATACACCAAATGCAATTAATACTGTCATCGCGCGCCAGTAGGTTGCACCTCTTTCAATCCATGAAACAGGTTCAACACCGAAGAGCATGAAGAATTGGTTAACAATCCCTGTTGATCCGCTCTTAAACATGTAAGCGAAGACTAACCCAATCGCAAGTGTATTGGTGATATAAGGTAAGAAATAAATGGTTTGGAAAAATCCCTTAAGGGGTTTAATCGAATTTAAGGTCGCTGCAACAAACAGTGACAATAAAATCGAAATAGGAACCGAGATGAATACGATAGCTAACGTATTTAATAAAATACTAGAATTCGTATGTGATGAAGGTAGAATGAAGTTATCTGCAGAAAGCACTTGAGCAAAGTTACCAAATAAGGTATAGCCTGTAATACTTTCTCTTAAGACACCATCAACATCACGAACAAGTTGGTATCCTTGATAAACGACCAAACGGAATGCATTGATAATCGGATAGAATGTGAATACGCCAAGTAAGATCAATGCTGGTGAAAGATAAATTAAAGCTTTCACCCATGTTGGTAGATTAATGTTTAGGTGGAGCTTCTCTTTGATACCTTGAAAGAAATTACGTACGCTCCACACCCAATTGGCAAGTGTGTTTTTCATCGTACGACGTCACCACTTTCGATATTGAAGAGATGAATCTTATTACCGCGAACGGTTAAGATCAATTCTTTGGATTGATGGTATGACTCTGAATCGACAAGTGCACGAATTTGTGTATCACCGATATTGAAGCGGATCATGGTGTCACGACCGATAACTTCAACTTCTGCATTTTTAACTTGAATTCCTGTCTTATCAATTCTAAAGTCTTCTGGTCTTAGACCAACATCATAAACACCATCAGCTGCTTTCTTATCAGCGAAAAGAATGCCGTCGATATAAAGTTTGTTTTCTTTAATTTCACCGCGAACCACGTTAATGGGTGGGTTACCTAAGAATTTAGCAACAAACAAGTTGTTTGGACTTGTATAAACGTTTTGTGGAATATTCTTTTGTTGCGTCACACCAAAGTTCATAACGACGATTTCATCGGAGATACTCATAGCTTCTTCTTGGTCATGTGTTACGAAGACTGTGGTAATACCAGTTTCTTTTTGAATACGCTTGATTTCTTCTCTTGTCTGCAAGCGAAGGCGCGCATCAAGGTTGGATAGTGGTTCATCAAGTAGAAGAACCTTAGGTTTTTTAACAAGTGCTCTTGCGATTGCTACACGTTGTTGTTGACCACCGGATAATTGACCTGGTTTTTTGTCAAGTTGATCTTCAATACCTACAAGTTTTGCCATTTCAATGACACGTTCTACAGCTTCGTCACGTTCTATCTTGAGGTTTTCTAGTGGAAACATGATGTTTTGGCGAACAGTCATATGTGGATAAAGTGCGTAGTTTTGAAAAACTAAACCAATACCTCTTTTATCAGAACTTAATTTGGTAACATCTTCATCGCCAAAGAATATTTTACCTGCGGTGGGCTTATGAAGCCCCGCAATCATAAATAATGTTGTGGTTTTTCCACATCCAGATGGTCCTAATAATCCGACGAGTTTGCCCGAAGGAATCACTAAATCCATTTGGTCTACAGCGCGTGTTTCTTTTCCGGTCTTATCGACGAAAATTTTCGATAGATTCTCTAATCTGATCTCCATGTGATCCTATACTCCTTTGTTGTATGTAATTTTTCTTTTTTTAAAATAAAAGTACTTTTGGTATCCCAAAAGCACTTAATCTTTGAATATGAAAAAAACGATGGTAGTCGTTTCAAAAAAACGTGTTTGAATTTCGGTTAGATTTGGATACATTCAACTCTTCACCTCAACACAAGTATTATATAATAATAACCTTGAAATTACAATCACAATGTGAGTCTCAATCCACCAAATTTACACCTTTTTTTCAAACGAATTCTTTGAAAGCGCTTTTAGGGGTAATTACATTATAGTATGACGGTTACCCTTTGTCAATCAATGAACTACGAATTGCATAAAAAAAGAGATGATAAACCGATTTCATCTTTCTTTAAAAAAGAAAGAGGCTAGCTAGCCTCTAAAACTCACAGTTCTTTGGTGTTCTTGGAAATGGTAAGACATCTCTGATATTTTCAACACCTGTTAAATACATGATGAGTCTCTCGAACCCCATACCGAATCCTGAATGAACACATCCACCATAACGACGCAAGTCGACATACCAATCCATACCTTCCATAGGTACATGAAGTTCTTCCATACGCTTGATGAGATAGTCAAGTCTTTCTTCTCTTTGTGAACCGCCAACGAGTTCTCCAGATCCAGGAACAAGTAAATCCATGGCTGCGACAGTTTCGCCATCATCGTTTAATCTCATGTAGAAAGCTTTGATACCTTTTGGCCAATCAATAACGAAAACTGGTGATTGGAAATGACGTTCCGTTAAGTACTTTTCATGCTCTGTGTTAATGTCTTGACCATGTTTAGGTGTGTTTTCAAATTTAACACCACTGTTCAATAAAATATCGATAGCTTCTTTGTGGGTTACGCGTGCAAAAGGTGTGTTTAACACCTTAAGTAAGCGATCAGTTAAACCTGGTTCAACAAACTTATTAAAGAATACCATTTCTTCAGGTAGTTTTTCAAACATGTATTTGATAATGAATTTAACCATTTCTTCAACAACTTGCATGTTCTTTTCAAGATCTGCAAAAGCCATTTCAGGTTCAATCATCCAGAACTCTGATGCATGACGTTGTGTATTTGAGTTTTCGGCTCTAAACGTTGGCCCAAATGTATAAACATCCTTAAAGGCTAAAGCGAATGCTTCAGCTTCAAGTTGACCGGTCACGGTCAAGTTGGTTGCTTTACCAAAGAAATCTTTCTTATAATCCACCGTTTTTTCTTCAGTCATTGGGATCTTGTCTAATGGTAGCGTGGTGACACTAAACATTTGACCTGCACCTTCACCATCATTACTTGTAATGATCGGTGTATGTGTATAAACAAAGCCTTTGGATTGAAAAAACTCATGAATGGCCATCGCCGCTGTTGAGCGAACTCTAAAAACAGCGTGGAAAAGATTGGTTCTTGCTCTTAAATGAGCAACCTCTCTTAAAAATTCGCGCGTGTGACGTTTGGGTTGAATCGGATAATCTTCAGGAGAATCTCCTAAAAGTTCGATATGGTGTGCTTTCACTTCAAATGGTTGTTTAGCATCGGGTGTTAAGACGAGTTCGCCCTTGACTAAAATAGAAGAT
>DAOTHC010000044.1:0-6920 GCA_035447465.1 Acholeplasmataceae bacterium | reverse complement strand
ATCTTATCTGGACATCATGATAGTGCACGTATCTTTAATTTTTTCATTCATCAACCTAAGCTTTATGATGCCAGAACAACAGGGTCAATCGCATGTGTGATTGCCATGGTAGTTTTAGCATTAGTCTCTTGGTTAACACCAGGTATAGTATGGTTTCATATAGCGATTAATATACTTTTATCTTTAGCGTTTATTCTCGTGGGTCAAATGTGGTTTTTCGCATCTAAAAAAGGCACTCCTGGTGCTGGTGATAATCTCATTGCAAGTTCAATTGCGCTTTCTCTTGGCAACTATTTTCGTGAGATACGTGAAACAGATCAAGGTCTTGAACACACAAGGTTAATTATCGCTAGTTTTGATGCTGAAGAAGAAGGCTTGAGAGGAGCACGTGCATTTGCTAAAAAGCATGAAGAACACTTTAAAAATGTTAGAACATACATGATTAATATGGATTGTTTATATGATGAAAAAGAGTTATTCTTCTTAACATCTGATCTCAATAATTTCGTCAAATTAGATAATGATTTAGCACAAGAACTCATGGCTATTTCAGAGACATTAGGTATTAATACAAAGACACAACCACTTGCCTTTTTAACAGGGGGTACAGATGCTGCAGAACTTGCTAAAAAAGGAGTTCATGCGACAACAATCATTGGTATGCCTTGGACAAATCATTCTAGAAGCAATGTTTATCATACACCAAAAGATACACTTGAACATGTCAGTCCTAAGGTCGTATCTGATACCATTCAAATTATTCATCGATATATAGTAGAAAAAGACATGGAATAGAGGAGAAATCCTCTTTTTTTTGTCATAAAAAAATATGTTATAATGTAAGCATATCGATTTTGTTGAGGTTACCTATGAAAGAGAAAATGCTCACACGCAACAAAAAGTATGAATGTTCATTTTTAACCCTCTTTGAGGATCACGTCTTACTACCCAATCAATCTGAAGGGCAAAGGGTTGTGATCAAACATGTTGGGGGAGCTTCAGTTCTTCCAATAACGAAGGATCATCACATTATTTTAACAAAACAGTATCGCTATCCCATTCAAGAGATTAGCATTGAAATCCCTGCTGGTAAAAAGGATTTTGTTGAAGAAAATGGTTTGACGTGTGCAAAGCGTGAACTTGAAGAAGAAACAGGATATCAGTCAGATGATTTTGAACATCTTTTTACGTTTTATCCCTGTGTAGGTTACTCAGATGAAAAACTCGATATCTATATGGCCCATAACTGTTACAAAGTAGAACATCCAAAACCTATGGATGATGATGAAATGATTGATCTACTCATGGTTACACCACAAGAAGCAGAAGAGATGATTCAACAAGGTATCATCAAAGATGGTAAAACCATCATCGCTATTCAATCTTACTTAATGAGGGTGGCATATGAAAAGAAGGCGTATTGATATTCAACAAAATATCCTATTAGAAATGGTTAGACCCATTGCACATCTATGGATGAGAAAAGATAGTAAACGCAAAGTTTTCTTTGGTGAAGGTGTCTCACCTAAACGTAAAGAACCCTATGTCATGCTTGCTAATCATACGTTCATGTTTGACGTGATTCACGTACCTTTACCCTTTAAAAAAGTACCGTTTATTATCGCTAATCAAACTTTATTCAAGAAAAAAGCGACCAAGTTTTTAGTCAGTCAAGTTGCTCATGTCATCAGTAAACAAAAAGGGCAAAGCGACACATCGACAGTTAGAGATTTAATTGGTGCAGTGAAGCGTGGATACCCGATTTTAATCTTTCCAGAAGGTGACACAACATTTTTTGGTGAAACAGGATATATCGAAGAATCCACGATGAAGTTGATTAAAAAATTAGAGATAGATGTAATCACATGCAATGTACGAGGTGGCTATTTATCAAAACCTCGTTGGGCGACATCAAAGAGAAAACATCGTTATGCTGAATTTCATTATGAATTAACTATACCCAAAGAAAAAGTTAAAGATATGACGGTTGAAGATATTAGTAATACGATTAAAAAAGCACTTTATCATAACGCTTATGATTTTCAACGCGAACATATGATTAAACATGAAGGTCAACATTTAGCAGAAGGACTTGAAGATATTTTATATGTTTGTCCGCATTGTGAAGCGATTAATACCATGACAGCTTCAGGAAATACCATCACATGTACATCTTGTCAAACAGAAGGATACATGGATGAGTACGGATTTATTCAAGGCTTTGAAATTGATAATTTAATTGACTGGAATAAGTACCAAAGAAAGTATGATCACGAACTTAGAAATACGACTCTTCAAACAGAAGCTATCCTCTATTTTGTTAATGAGGAAACATTAGCTATGGATCATATCGGTCGTGTGTCGGTAGCTTATCGTGAGGGTAAACTCATGATAGAAGGTGCCTATCATCAAGAGATACCAATCAATGATATCAGTAATCCAACTTTAACGATGCGTAGAGATTTTTCATTTTTCTATCAACAAAGAAACTACCTTTTCAAGATGGAGCACTATGCATTAATCTTTTTAAGAATCGTACAAGATAAATATTAAAAAACATAAAAAAGGGCTGGTTTTGTAAGCCCTTTCATTGTATAATAAGACTATGACATGATCGATGCCTAGAAGGAGATTTTTTTACTATGGAAATGACAGCTTACATCAAAGAAACACGTGGTCCAGGGTTTAAAAAGGTAACCAAACCCATTCCTGATCAGCTCAAACCTGATGAAGTGCTCATCAAAGTTTTAGCAACTTCTATTTGTGGAACAGATGTTCACATCTACAAATGGGATCGCTGGAGCCAGGGACGGATTAAACCACCGCTAACAGTTGGACACGAGTTTTCAGGAAGAGTCATTAAAGTTGGCTCTGATGTAACAAAGGTTAAGATTGGCGATATCGTTTCTGCAGAAACGCATATCGTATGTGGTACGTGTGAGTTTTGTCAACGAGGTGAATATCATATTTGTGAAAACACCAAAATCATTGGTGTAGATACAGATGGATGTTTCGCTGAATATGCGAAGATGCCTGCTCACAATCTCATTGTTAATAAAACCGATAAAGAACCCAAATACTTATCGATTCAAGAACCTCTTGGTAATGCCGTACACACCATGTTGCACTTTGATATAACGGATAAGACGGTTGCAGTGGTTGGATGTGGACCTATTGGTCTCATGGGGGTCAACATTGCTAAAGCTAAGAAATCAAAGAAAATTATCGCGATTGAAGTAAATGATTTTAGAATAAATCTTGCAAAAGAATTAGGTGCTGATGTGGTGATTAACCCACTTAAAGAAGATGTTATTAAACGTGTATTAGAAGAAACTGACGGACGTGGTGTTGATGTCGTCTGTGAGTTTTCTGGCAATAAAGAAGCGATTGAAAATGCGTTTAAGTATGTCAAAGCTGGTGGAAAGATGTCAATGCTCGGTATTGTTAGTTCAAACATTGAACTTGATCTATCCAATGATGTTGTCTTTAAAGGCGTGAGCATCTATGGTGTTGTTGGTCGTAGAATGTTTCAAACATGGGATCAATTGACCGAGATGATTGATAAAAACCAGCTTGATTTAGAAAAGATCATTACACATTTTTATCCATTTGATCAGATGGAAGAAGCTATGGCAACGATGATTTCTGGAAACAGTGGAAAAGTTGTCTTAGTTTTAGAATAAAGGAGGTATTATGGCTAGTATAGAAAGTAAAGTACAATCACTTAAAGATCAGGGAACGTATCGCATACTTCCTGTGAATGAAGGGCCATGTGAAGCTATCATTAAGCTCAATGGACATGACGTAATCAATTTATCATCCAATAACTATTTAGGTTTTGCAAATCATCCAAGACTTAAAAAGGCAGCAATGGATGCGATTGAAACATATGGTGTTGGAGCAGGTGCTGTTCGTACGATTGTTGGTAATATGGATATTCATGAAAAGTTGGATCAAAAGATTGCCAACTTTAAGCATGAAGAAGCAGCCTTAGTTTTTCAATCAGGTTTTGCGTGCAACGCTGGTGTTATCCAAGCCATCACGGATGAAAAAGATTTAATTATATCTGATGAACTCAATCACGCATCCATCATCGATGGTGTGCGGTTATCAAAAGCTTCTCGCGCTGTTTTTAAACATTCTGATATGGCAGATTTAGAACGCGTCTTAAAAGAAAAAAGAAATCAATTTGACAATGTTTTAATCATCACTGATGGCGTCTTCTCAATGGATGGTGATATCGCAAAATTACCTGAAATCGTTAAACTTGCAAAAGCTTATCGTGCAATGACCTATGTTGATGATGCACACGGATCTGGTGTTTTAGGTCGTTCAGGTAGAGGGACTGTAGATCACTTTAATCTTCATGGACAAGTCGATTTTATTATCGGTACGTTATCAAAGGCCATCGGTGTTGTCGGTGGTTATGTGTGTGGTTCAAAAGCATCAAAAGAATGGTTGCTACATCGGGGAAGACCTTTGCTATTCTCAACTGCGATGATGCCATCTGCAGCAGCAGCTATTATTGAAGCATTCAATATGTTAGAAGAAACGACAGAATTCACAGATCGCTTATGGGATAATGCGAAGTATTTTAAACAAGCACTCGTTCAAAAAGGTTTTAATATCGGACACAGTGAAACCCCGATTACTCCGATTATGATAGGCGATGAAGCGAAGACCATGGCTTTCTCCAAAGAGTTATTGAGACGTGGTGTTTATGTTTCTGGTATTGTTTTTCCAACAGTTCCTAAGGGAAAAGGGCGTATCCGTTGTATGGTATCAGCACTTCATACCAAAGAAATGCTTCAAAAAGCGGTTGATATTATCTTTGAAACTGCTAAAGATATGGCTATTTTATAGATTTTCCATATGCACTATCTCATCTCTATGATAAAATAAAAATAGATGAAATGGGGTGTAACCATGGAATATAATGAATCAATGAAACACATGGTGAAGGTCCTTCGTTTAGGACCTTTTATAGTAGACAGTAAACATGAAGTCAATTGTTATTACATGCATAAATTAAGCTATCATATGCTGATTGATTTACCTCCTATCCAAAAATTTGATCAATTAATCGATCAACTATCAGATACAATAACCATTGAACAACTAACACAAATTGTTATCATGAATGGTTCACTTTCAACGATTGAAGTGATATCTCGCATGATGGATGAAGGATTTCATGGTGCAATCATTACAAACACTTATTTAGCTAGACAAATGATCAATGCCAATTTAGGATTAAGAATTCTAAAAATTGATGATCCAGAATCTATTTCATCCATTAATGATGCAAAATTACAGTTTATACCAATGTATTTTTTACCATATCCTGATATGTTCATGGTATTTGAACCCTTCCAGAGAATACTTTTTTCAAATCTTTTTATGTCGAGTTACACCACCAAAAGACAACCTTCACTCACGGATATCAAAAAAGACATGTTTGCGTTTCATAAAGAGATGATGCCAAGTTCTATTTTTTTAAAACCTGTTGTCATGAAAATTAAAAACATGAATCCTTCATATATATTTCCTAGTTATGGTTTTATGATCAATTTTGAAGATTTACCAGAAATCCTAGAAATGATGGTTTCCATGACATTTCACAATAACTATTTAAGCAATAGTAAAGTAGGATTTGCTAATGAAGATATGGATTATACATTAATTATCAATGAGCTTTTATCCAAGCTTAAACAACACTATTCACGTATTGAAATCCTTAATACTTTTATTGGTTCACCTTTCCATTTAGAGAGTGAATCCTTAATGTTAAAAAAATCATCACTTGTAAACTATAAATTATGGCATAGTTTTTTTGATTATATCTATGCAAAACAAGGTATGGCTTGGTTAACCATTATGGAACCTACTGTCAATCATCTTGTATCTTCTTATGAGTTAGAGATGCCTGCTATCTATCGTAGTGAAACGATCAAACTTCGTCAAGAAGCTCGTGATCTTGAAGAAAAGAAGATAGCACTAGAGTCATCTTTATCCTCCCTCAATCAACAGATAGAAGATGCTAAAGATTTAATTTTGCGCGATAAATTAACCATGCTTTATCAGCAGGATGTTTTATACGAAATGATGACAGAGCATTTTTCTAGCCACGTAGCTCCTGCAGGAAAAACGAGAGGATTACTCCTCATTCAACTTGATCAATTACCTGATATCAATCGTCGATTTAACAAGGAAACCGGTGATGAAACAGTTAGAAACATGGTTTATGTCATCGATCAAGTGAAACATGAGAAGACATTGCTTTTTAAACAGCGTGGTCCAGGTATCTATGCACTTATTGAAAATGAAACACCTGAATATATCATCAATGAAGCAGTGGCATTTAGAAATGCCGTTGCACAAGCAACAAGTTTCATCGAAAAAGTGACTGTATCGATTGCTGTTGTGACATGTCATGAAGTTGATAAAAATTTACCAATCGATGAAAGACTAAATAATCTAATGGATCTCATCGAAAAACGTATGGCCTTTGCTAAAGTTAAGGGACAAAATTTAATCATTGATGAACGTACTGAGTTACCAGAACACATTGAAGGTTCACTACTTTTGGTCGATCAAGATGAAATTAATCGCAACATGCTTTACCGTATCTTTAAACGCGCTCATTATGAAATTGTCTTGGCTGATTCAGTCGTTGAAGCTTTATCGATTTTGCAGAAACGTAAAATTGATATCGTGATTTCAGAAATCAATCTCTCCAAAATGGATGGCTTTCAGTTAAAGATGAAAATGAATGAATCGAAATCTTTTCAAGATATTCCATTCATTATGGTTTCACACAATAAAACGATTGAAAATATCAAACGCGGTAATCTCTTAGGTGTCGATTTGATGTTAGAAAAACCAATTGTTCCTGAGGAATTGATTGGACATGTCAATCG
>DAOTHC010000043.1:0-6924 GCA_035447465.1 Acholeplasmataceae bacterium | reverse complement strand
GACATCGAGTTTACCGATCTTCGCTAAATCTTTCACATCGTTAGCTAAATCTTCTTTAATGTTTCTTTAGATTGTACGCCAATCGTTGATTGATGAACTTTGCCATCTTTAAATACAATGATTGTTGGAATACTCATGATACCGAGTTCATCAGCAATTTCATATTCTTCATCGACATCGAGTTTACCGATCTTCGCTAAATCTTTCACATCGTTAGCTAAATCTTCTAAAATTGGAGCGACACGTTGACAAGGACCGCACCATGTTGCCCAAAATTCTACTAAAACAGGAACATCACTTTTTAAGACTTCAGTTTCAAAATTACCTGTTGTAAATGTGTTAACCATCATCTTCACCTCTTCTTAACATCATACCTATTATAAATAAAAATGTACAAAAACACCACCTTTTTACATTTCTTTCACCAATCATTTCATCGATTGGACAAACATATCAGATATTTTGCTCGCTACTTTCATAAGTTGCCTTAACATGATATAATGTTAAGGTACGAAATGTAGGTGAACACACGTGATAAAAGTTAGCGATTTAAGCTTTTCATATAACCAAGACGATGAGGCTTTACGTAAAGTTAATGTTACGATTGAAAAGGGATCATGGGTTTCTATTTTGGGTCATAACGGTTCTGGAAAATCCACCTTATCAAAATGTCTTGTTGGTCTTTTAGCTCCCACATCAGGTATGATTATCATTGATGGCATGGAGATGAATGAAGAAAATCTTCCGAAGATTCGGAAAAAAATAGGTATCGTTTTTCAAAATCCCGACAATCAGTTTGTTGGTGTGACAGTAAAACACGATATCGCTTTTGGTTTAGAGAATCAATGTCTTTCTCCTGAAGAAATGACACATAAAATCATGCATTACGCGAAACTCGTTGGCATGGAAGATTTTTTAGGTAAAGAACCCCATCAATTATCGGGTGGGCAGAAACAAAGGGTTGCTATTGCGGGTGCATTAGCGATGGAACAAGATATTTTAATTCTTGATGAAGCAACCTCTATGCTTGATCCTGAGGGAACACAAGAGATTGTTGAACTCATTAAGTATTTAAATCAATCTTTACAGAAAACGATTATTACGATTACACATGATTTGTCATTTGCAGGTTTAAGTGATCGTTTGATTGTTTTAAAAGATGGAGAAATCATTTTAGAAGGGACACCTAAGGATGTGTTTAAAGAAGAAGAATTATTAAAGTCTTCTCATTTAGAACTTCCCTTTGGTCTATCTTTATATAACGATTTAGCGAAGGATCCAGATGTTGATCCTAAGCTGGTGGAGGCTTTATGGGCATTCAATTCAAAGATGTAAGTTATGCATATCGCGGATTTAAAGTGAATTATGACGCGATTGGGCATATCACGCTTGATATCAAGCCTCAAGATGAGTTTATTGCGATCGTCGGTCATACAGGATCTGGTAAATCAACACTTGTCCAACACATGAACGCCCTCTTGTTACCAACAAAAGGTCGTGTGGTTGTTTTTGGACAAGAATTGCCACCTAAGAAAAATGAAAAGGTCAACTATTTAAGACAAAAGGTTGGACTTGTTTTTCAATTTCCTGAATATCAATTGTTTGAAGAAACGATTTTAAAAGATATTATGTTTGGTCCTAAAAACTTTAAGTCAACCGAAGAAGAAGCGATGGAAAAAGCTAAAAAGGCAGCTTCTATCGTAGGTATTGATGAATCACTTTATGAACAATCGCCTTTTAGAATTTCTGGTGGACAAATGAGAAGAGTTGCTGTTGCTGGTATTTTGGCGATGGAACCTGAAATTCTAGTTCTTGATGAACCTACACGAGGACTTGATCCTAAAGGTAGAAAAGATCTCATGGCTATTTTTAAAGAAATTCATGAGACGGAACATAAAACCATTATCATGATCACACATGATATGGATTTGGTGAGTGAATATGCAAAACGTGTGATTGTTTTAAATAATGGCACATTAGCATTTGATGGACCTAAAGAACTTCTTTTTGAACATCCACATTTTGAAGACTTCCATTTAGATATGCCAACATCACTTAAGATCTTAAAGCACTTAGAAAAAGAAGTTGGTATTCCTTATAAACCACAATATGATTATGTATCACTTCTTCAGTATTTGAAGGAGGTGTCTCATGAATAATATTACGATAGGTCAATATATACCTGGAGATTCGTGGTTACACCGCTTAGATCCTCGCATTAAAATGCTTTCTTTAGTTGTTTTACTTGTTGGAACATTTATTATTCCCATATCGACATCATGGGGTCCGATTGCATCCATGGGAGCTATTTTTATCGGGATGCTTATCTTAACAGCATCTGCAGGTATTCCGATTAAGAAAATGGTGAATGGGCTTAAGCCAATCGTTTTCTTATTAACATTTACCTTCTTTATTCAACTCTTTTTCATTACAGATGGTAACTTACTTGTATCCTTTGATTTTTCATTGTCACTCACAAGTGTAGGTGCAATGATTGCACTTATTGTGTTTTATAACTGGTCTAAAAAGTATGTTAAGTTTAGAATTTTATACTTCTTGTTTATTGTTTTAGCCTTGTTTGCTGTACAATATGCGCTACCTTATCTATCGTTTTATACATATCAATTAGACGTCTATGATCAAGGGTTAATGCGTGCCGGTTTTATCTTTATTCGTATCACCAATGTGATTATTATGACATCACTTTTAACATTTACGACGATGACAACCGATTTAAACTATGCGATTGAATCGTTATTAAAACCATTAAAATGGATAAAAGTTCCTGTTGATGTGATTGCTATGATGTTATCACTGACCTTAAGATATATTCCAACACTTCTTGAAGAAACCGAAAAGATCATGAAAGCACAAGCATCACGTGGTGTCGATTTTAAAGAAAGTAAGTTTAAAGATAAGGTTGTTCAAATCATTTCACTTTTAATTCCTGTTTTCGTCATCTCGTTTAAGCGTGCTGAAGATTTAGGGAATGCAATGGAAGTGAGAGGCTATGTCATTGGTGCTAAACGCACGAAGATCGATCAGTATCATATTGGATTCAAAGATATCATGTCACTTATTACGGTTATCTTGTTTTTAGGAGCCATTATTACCGTGAGGATTCTTGGATGAGATATAAAGCTACAGTAGCCTATGATGGATCAGCTTTTGTAGGTTTTCAAAGTCAAACCAACGGTTTAGGCATTCAAGAAGTGATTGAAAAAGCACTTCGCTTAATGACACAAACCGAGATTAAAATTCATAGTGCAGGAAGAACTGACAAAGGTGTACATGCTATTGGACAAGTTTTCCATTTTGATAGCGAGATTGATTTACCAGGTGATATTTGGGTTCGAGGGGTAAATGACCGACTCCCTTTAGATATCAGGGTAAAAAAAGTCATTCAGGTCTCACATGATTTTCATGCAAGACATTCAGCAAAATCAAAGGTCTATCGTTATGTCATAGCTAAAAAACCTGAAACCCCATTTACTAAAAATTATGAGGTTTATATCAGAAATCTAGATATTGAACCGATGAGAGAAGCATTACCTCTACTTATTGGCACACATGATTTTCGTGGGTTTTGTCAACTTGTTCCAGGTAAACCTACCATCAAAACCATTTTTGATGCGACACTTAAAGAAACGAAAAAGCACTACATCTTTACCTTTCATGGCAATTCATTTTTAAAATATATGGTGAGATCGATGATGGGAACATTGATTCAAATCGGTTTACACCGTAAACCAGTTTCGATCATTACAGATATTCTAGAAACAAAAGACAGACATCTCGCTGGTAAAACAGCAGAAGCACGGGGTCTATTTTTAGTAAAAATCAATTATTAATGTAATAAAGGGAGGCATCAACTATGTTTATCACCTTTGAGGGTGGCGAAGGCACCGGGAAAACAACACTCATTCAAGAAATCGCTAAACACTTTAGACAATCCTATCAAGTTGTAACAACGCGTGAACCAGGTGGTTCTGTCATCACAGAAGCTATCAGAGATATTATTCTTAATCCCAAGTATCAAGGTGTTACACCTTATACAGAAGCTTTGTTACTTGCAGCGTCTAGAGCTCAACATTTAGATGAAGTTATCTTACCAGCATTAAGACAAAATGCGATCGTGCTATGTGATCGTTTTATCGATTCAAGTTTAGCTTATCAAGCTTACGCAAGAAACTTAGGTTTTGAGTTTGTGTTATCGATTAACAGATATGCTGTTGAAAACCTACCCCATTTAACGTTTTATATTGATTTAGACCCTCAAGTTGGTTTATCACGTATTGCACATCGCGATAAGTACGATCGACTTGATCAAGAAGCTTTTGACTTTCACACAAAGGTAAGAGAAGGCTATCTTGAAGTCTACAAGAGATACCCCGAACGTATCGTTAAGATTGATGGTAATCAGTCCATTGAACATATCTTAAAAGAAATTATTTTAGAAATCGAAAAGAGATTATGAAGAGAGCCTATTATTTTTTCAAACAAACCATTCAAAAGAACCGTTTAGCTCACTTGTATTTAATCGTGGGTCCAAAAGGTTCTGGTAAATCGCAACTTGTTGATGATGTTGCTTATTTAATCTTGAACCAAGGAAAATCAGATTCTCCACATTTAAAATTACAGATTAAAGAGCGCAATGTACAAAATATGATTGTGATTGAACCTGATGGTTTATCGATCAAGAAGGAACAAATCTTATTTCTTCAATCAGAGTTCTCAAAAACTGCTTTAGTCAGTGGACCTCGAATTTACGTGATCAAAGGTATTGAAAAAATAAGTATTGCCGCAGCAAATTCGCTTCTTAAATTTATGGAAGAACCGCAAAGCCATAGTGTCTTTGGTTTCTTATTAGCAGAGGATAAAGATAGTGTTCTTAGAACTATTCAATCACGAAGCCAGATTGTGACATTAAAAAGTATCGATGAAATTGATTTAGAACAGGAACTTCTTCAATTAGGTGTTGATGAAAAAGTAGCAACCCTAGCGCCTTATATTACAAAAAACATTGAAGAAGCAACCCTGTTAGCAGAAAATCCTAATTTTTTAGATATGATCACCATCCTTGAAGAGATTGCAACCCTTTGGGATCGAAAAGACATCTCATATCCCATCTATTTTGCTGACAAAGCGCGTTTTCTACTTCAAGATCGTGATTTCTTTATGAACTTTTTGGAATTACTTTTATTATATTTCTTAGATTGGGTACACTATAGAACCCATCAACCCATTGTTTATCAGTTTTTAAGAGAAAGCATTCAAATTCACAGTGATGCACTTCAGGTGAAAGAAGTTAATGATTTGATTGAACAAATTCAAACGATTTTGCAACAACAATCCTATAACATCAATCTTGATTTAGCATTAGATCACTTGTTTTATATCCTAGAGAAAAAGAGGTAAACCTATGCAAGTTGCACTTGTACAGTTTAAAGAAGCAGGAAAAAAATACTATTTTTCCTATGAAGGACTCGACATAGAAAAAAATGACTTCGTTGTTGTTGAAACAACACGTGGTATTGAAATAGGCAAAGTCTATCTGTTTAAAGAGATAGAAGAGACAGATCTGACTTCAGAATTAAAACCCATCTTAAGAAAAGCTAATGAAGGGGATTTAAAAGAAGAGGCTTATAATCAGACACTCGAACCTGCTGTGATTGAAAAAACAAAACAGCTCGTTAAACAAAACGAACTTGAAATGAAGGTTTTAGGTGCTGAATATACATTAGATCGCAAACGTCTTTTAATTTATTTTGAAGCAGAAAATCGGATTGACTTTAGAAATCTTGTCAAAGATTTATCTGAAGTCTATCATACACGTATTGAATTAAGACAAATTGGACCAAGAGATGCTGCTAAAATGATTGGTGGTATTGGACCTTGTGGTTTGATTTTATGTTGCACAACATTTATTGGTGAATTTGATACAGTCTCTATCAAAATGGCGAAAAACCAAAATATCGCATTAAATCCTCAAAAGATCAGTGGTGTTTGTGGGAAATTATTATGTTGTATCAAGTATGAAGATGATGTGTATACCGAATTAAAACAGATCATGCCCGATGTGAAAGAGAAAGTTATCACACCTAAGGGTGAAGCGATCGTGATTGATTTAAATATCATCGGACAAAAGGTTAAAGTCAACCACGCTGAAAATGGTGGTATTGAATGGTTACCACTTTCCGATATTAAGCGTGCTTAATGATGAAAAGAAGTTTATTAGGTACTGATCTTCAGATTGAACAAGAAGGAAGACAGGCATTTAATCTAGATACGATTCTTCTACAAAGCTTTGTGAAGATACCGCAAAAATCAAAAACAGTTTTAGATCTTGGTACAGGTGTCGGACCTTTGATGCTCTATCTTTCTAAAAAGACGAATGCTAAAATCATCGGTGTTGAGATACAAGAAAAAAGATATCTACAAGCTTTGAAAAACATTGAACTCAATGATTTACAGAGTAGACTCAGTGTGCTTCATTTAGACATTAAAGATCTTAAAATGAAAGATGTTGATGTCATCGTATCCAATCCTCCCTTTTTTAAAGTGAGTGAGTCATCAAATCTCAATCTTGATGAAGAAGATACCATCGCACGTCATGAAGTGATGCTCAATCTTTTTGATCTGATCAAGGTTGTATCAAAAACACTCAAATTTGGTGGCTATTTCTATATGATTCATCGTCCTGATCGCTTAGAAGAGATCATGACGTTATGTCAAAAAGAAAACATGTCAGTTAAACGCATTCGCTTTGTTCACCCTTATCTTCATCATGAAGCTAATCATGTGTTAATTGAAGTGATGAAATGGGGTAATTCAGGCTTAAAAGTAGAAAAGCCTTTGATTTTATATGTTGAAAAACACGTGTTAACGGAAGAAATGGTAGACATCTATCAAGGAGGATAACAT
>DAOTHC010000042.1:0-6982 GCA_035447465.1 Acholeplasmataceae bacterium | reverse complement strand
ACTTGTCAATTCATCTACGATTTATAACAAGATGACAGGACAAAAAGCAACCTATTCAACAACGGTTTATCAAACCAATCGAACATCATTATCACTATCTTGGTGGACATCTGGTTATGCCAATATCACAAACCAAACATCTCTATGGGAATATAATACAACAACCTATCTTTACCAACTCATTGACTAAAGCCTCTTATATAAGAGGTTTTTTGTTATAATATTTTTAGGAGGTATCGCTATGAAATTAATTGGAAACATTATTTGGTTTGTTTTTGGGGGTGCGATTGCTGCACTATTATGGCTGATTGCAGGCGTTTTATTAAGTATCACCATCATTGGTATTCCCTTTGGTGTTCAAGCGTTTAAGTTTGCAGGACTCGTCGTTTTTCCTTTTGGAAAAGATGTTGATATAAACTTCTCTGAACACCCAATTATCAACATTCTTTGGGCTGTTTTCTTTGGATGGGAAATGATGTTAGGTTACTTAGGACTAGGTGTATTATTTTGCATCACGATCATTGGTATTCCCTTTGGTCTACAATGGTTTAAACTCGCACAACTCGCACTATTTCCTTTTGGAGCTAAAATAAAATAAAAAACCCGTTTTTTTCATTGACAAAGACAACCCTAAATGATAGAATTATATCGCGTGTGAAAGCACACCATAGTGGAAGAATGTTATTCATACCACATACTTATGTAAAGAAGGAGGTTGTGTCTCATGGCAAAAAAAGTTGTTAAAGTCGTTAAATTGCAAATTGCAGCCGGAAAAGCTAATCCAGCGCCACCAGTTGGTCCAGCACTTGGTCAAGCACAGGTTAACATTCCAGCATTCTGTTCTCAATTTAATGAAGCAACAAAAGATCAAATGGGATTTGTTGTTCCAGTGATTATCTCGGTTTATGATGACCGTACATTCTCATTCGTCACCAAAACCCCACCTGCAAGTGACTTACTGAAGAAGGCTGCAAACATTCAATCTGGCGCTAAAAACGCAAAGAAAGATAAGGTTGCTACCATCACTCAAGCTCAGTTAAGAGACATTGCAACAAAGAAGATGCCTGACTTAAATGCTTACACTGTTGAAGCAGCAATGAAAATCATTGAAGGTACAGCACGTCAGATGGGCATCACCGTATCAGAATAATTTAGATCGTTAGCTATCTAAATTGTGGGAGGATATCCCGCTAGACCACATTTTAGGAGGAAGAATATGAAAAGAGGAAAGAAATACCTTGAAGCAGCTAAACTCATTGACAAGACTAAGAATTATCCAGTCGATGAAGCAATGGATTTAGTGAAGAAGACCTCTTATGTTAAGTTTGATGCAACTGTTGAAGTCGCATTTAGACTCAACCTTGACCCAAGAAAGGCTGAGCAAAACTTAAGAGGAGCACTCGTTTTACCACACGGTACAGGTAAAGTTTCCCGCGTTGTCGTTATTGCACAAGGCGAAAAAGCAAAAGAAGCAGAAGCTGCTGGTGCTGATTTCGTTGGTGCAGCAGAACTCATTCAAAAAATCGGCGCAGGCTGGTTTGAATTTGATGTGATGGTTGCTACACCCGATATGATGGGACAACTTGGTAAACTTGGACGTATCTTAGGTCCTAAAGGCTTAATGCCAAACCCTAAGACAGGTACAGTAACCATGGACGTAACTAAAGCAGTTCATGAAATTAAAAATGGTAAAATCGAATACCGTGTTGATAAGGTTGGTAACATCCACGCACCTATCGGTCGTGTATCATTTACCGCTCAACAGTTGAAAGAAAATGTGAAAACCATTTACGAACAACTTAACCGTATCAAACCAACAACCGTCAAGGGTACATACATGAAGAACATCACAGTGACATCAAGTATGGCTCCCGGCATTCATTTAGATGAAGAATCTTTGAAAGCTCGCGGTTAATTAGAAAACAAATTTAATCGCCAAAGACAGTAGGTGCTGACGCTTAATTTCCTACCGAGGTTATTGTAATCATGTGATTCAATCTCTCTTTTGTCTTTTGGCGTAAGAGAGATTTTTTTAAACGAAGGAGGCATTTCATGCAAAAGGCAATTATTGAACGTAAAGCGGACGCTGTACGTGAATTAACTGAAAAGCTTGGACGTGCTACAACCGTTGTTGCCTTCGATTATCCTGGTTTGACAGTTGAAGCTTTCACTAAGCTTCGTCACCAGTTAAGAGAAGCAGGCTGTGATGTTACAGTCTATAAGAACAACATTTCAAGAAGAGCTTCAATCGCTGCTGGATACGGTGATTTAGCGGATACCCTTGTGGGTCCTAAAGCACTAGCATTAAGCTACTCTGATGTTGTTGCACCTGCGAAGATCGTTTTCGATTTTGCAAAGGAAAACAAAGTTGTACAAATGAGTTCAGGTATTGTCGAGGGTAAAGTTGTAGGCATTGATACACTTAATGAATTAGCTACATTACCATCAAGAGAAACACTACTCACCATGTTAGCAGTTGGTATGTTAACACCAGTGAGAGAATTAGCGCTTGGTCTACATATGATCAGCAACCCAGAAGAATAATTTAGGAGGAATTTAAACATGGCAAAACTTACAAAAGCAGCTTTTATTGAAGCTTTAAAAGAAATGACTTTATTAGAAATCAAAGAATTAGTTGACGGCTTAAAGGAAGAATTTGGTATTGATCCAACTGCAGTTTCAGCAGCTCCTGCAGCAGCCGCAGCAGCAGTTGAAGAACAAACAGAATTCAACGTTATCCTTAAGACTTTCGGTGCTAACAAAATTGCAGTCATCAAAGTTGTACGCGAACTTACAGGTTTAGGATTAGCAGATGCTAAGACTTTAACTGAAACAGCTGACGCAGTTATCAAAGAAAAGATTAAGAAGGAAGAAGCAGAAGCCATCAAGCAACAATTACAAGACGCTGGTGCAACTGTTGAAATCAAGTAACTTCTAGACGAAGCGAATTTTTAACCTGAGAATTGATCTCGGGTTTTTTCGCCGTTAAGAGGGGGAGCAATGAGTCATTATTATTTAAACGATGAATCGCTTGCGCATGACACAAACATCCTTGAGGTAACTGTCAAGGATGTTTCAATGCGCCTATATACCGATAAAGGTGTTTTCTCTAAGGGAGGACTTGATTTTGGTACCCGTGTATTACTTGAAACCATCGAACTTCATGAGGGTATAAAAACAGTCATCGACATGGGATCTGGCTATGGTCCTATCTCAATAAACCTGGCAAAACGTTATCCATTTATTAAAGTATATGCGTATGATGTGAACGAGCGTGCGATTGATTTAACGAAGAAAAACATTGAAGAAAACAAGACGTTTAACGTGGAAGCTCAAGTGAGTTTTCTCTTTGAACATGTCGATCATAAAGCAGATGTAGTCGTTACGAATCCACCGATCAGAGCGGGTAAAAAAACGGTGTTTGATCTTTATGAAGGTGCCTATGCTGCACTGAATGATCAGGGTAGTTTATACGTTGTTATTCAGAAAAAACAAGGTGCACCATCCTCATTAGAGAAGATCAAATCGCTTTTTGGTAACTGTGAAGTCATCGAACGCAAAGGTGGATATTGGATTCTTTTTGCACAAAAGATTGAAAAATGATTGACTATTGCTACACAATATGATAATATTGTAAAATGCATAATGTTGTTTTCTTTCCATTTTTATATATATAAAAACACGATTTCCAAAGACGATAGGAGTGTGGATTATGGGATATCGAAGCGTCAAATACGGCAAAAAGGCAGAGCGTAGAAATTATTCTAAAATGCGTTATGACATTGATTTGCCAGACCTCATCGAAATACAAACCAAATCATTTAAGTGGTTTATCGATGAAGGGATTAAAGAATTGTTGGTAGACATCTCACCGATTGAAGGACATAATGGTGATTTGAAACTGTATTTTGAAGAACACTTTTTAGCAGAACCAAAGTACGACATCCAACAATCTAAACTAAGAGATGTCAACTACGCTAAACAGCTCTCAGCACGTGTGAAGCTTGAAAATGCCGTAACTGGCGAAGTTCGCGAAAACATCGTTTTAATGTGTGAAATACCCTACATGACACCGTCGGGTACTTTTGTCATTAACGGTGCTGAACGTGTTGTTGTTTCACAGATCATTCGTTCAGCTGGTGCTTATTTTACCAGTGAACTAGATAAGAAACTCAACATGGTCAAATACATGGCTCAAGTTATTCCAACACGTGGTGCTTGGATTGAGTATGAACTCGGTTCAAAAAACATCATGTATGCAAAGCTTGACCGCTCTAAGAAAGTGCCAATGACAACCATGATGCGTGCACTTGGCTTAGGCAAGAAGAAAGACATTTTAGAGGTTTTCGGTAAGTCAGCTTACTTAGAAGCAACCTTTGAAAAAGATGAAACTAAAAATTCAGATGAAGCAATCGTTGATTTATACTCGAAGCTTAGACAGGGTGAAAAAGTTCCTGCTGATGCTGCTAGAGAATTTATTAGAATGCGTTTATTTGAAAGAAGACGTTATGATTTAGCTGCAGTTGGACGCTACAAGTTTAATAAGAAACTTGATGTGTTAAACCGTATTTACGGACAATATACAGCTACCGATATTGTTGATCCAGTAACAGGTGAAGTCCTCGTTCCTGAAAAAACAAAAATTACAAGAGACATTATCAACCTCTTAAGAGAAAACCGTCAAGCATTAAGACGTGAAATCATTTCAAAAGAAGAATCGCTCCAAAATGAAACACCTGATGAAATTCTTGCTACACGTCTACCTGATGGTGGTGATGCACTTTACACCAAAGAAAACATCATCAACTTAAGAACTGGTGAAATCCTTGTATCTAAAAACACAGAAGTCACTGACGAAGTCATCGCTATTTTAAGAAGAACACGCCAATCACTCGATGAAAAAGTGATTAAGTACTTCTTATCAGGTGATATTTATCAACGTGAAAAAGAACGTGAAGGCGTTATCGTTGAAATGATCGAAGTGACTGTTAAAGACAAGGAAACTGAAAAGATTGTTCCTGTTAAAGTTATCGGAAACGATCAACGTGAAACAAAAGAATATATCACACTCTCTGATATCGTTGCATCCATGAGCTATTATTTAAATCTTTATGATGGCTTAGGACAAATCGATGATATTGACCATTTAGGAAACCGTCGTTTAAGATTGATTGGTGAACTTCTAAAGAATCAATTTAGAATTGGTTTAGCACGCGCTGAAAAGAACATCAAAGATAAGATGTCAACCACAACGTTTGCTGATGCAACACCATCTAACATTATCAATATGACACCTCTCGCTGGTGCGATTAAGACATTCTTTGGTAGCTCTCAGTTATCACAGTTCATGGATCAAATCAATCCACTTGCAGAATTAACACAAAAACGCAGAGTATCTGCGCTTGGTACCGGTGGTCTTGCAAGAGATCGCGCTGGTGTGGAAGTTCGTGACGTTCACAACTCCCACTATGGCAGAATCTGTCCTATTGAAACACCTGAAGGTCCTTCAATCGGTCTTATTTCTTCACTTGCAACCTATGGTAAAGTTGACCAATATGGCTTTATTCAAACACCTTACTTAGCAGTTAACCACGTTAACGGTAAGTATGTTGTTTCGAGTGAATCACGTTACTTAACAGCGGATGAAGAATACGATGAAGTTATCGCTTCTGCAGCTACAGAACTAAATGAAGCTGGCGAAATTATTGCTGAACGCGTCATTGGCCGTCATCGTGGTGAAACATCGATGTTCGATCCTGAAGAAATTACCTTCATGGACGTTTCTCCAAAACAGATTGTATCTGTTGCGACATCAACCATTCCATTCTTGGAAAATGACGATGCGTCACGCGCCCTCATGGGAGCGAACATGCAACGTCAGGCTGTACCACTACTTAAACCAGATTCACCTATCGTAGGTACTGGTATTGAATACCGTGCCGCTAAGGACTCTGGTGCTGTTGTTGTATCACGTATTGCTGGTTTTGTTACATTCGCGGATGCAACAAAGATCGTGGTGACACCACAGCCAGAACAAACCATTTATGTTGGCAACAACGTGCTTTATGATATGAATAAACCTTTCACATATGAAATTGCTAAAACATTAAAAGATTATGGCATGGGTGAAAGTGAAACTTATGAACTCATCAGATTCTTTAGATCTAACCAAGATACATGTATTCTTCAACGTCCATTAGTTAAAGTTGGCGAATTTGTGGATCAAGGTGACGTCTTAGCTGATGGACCATCAACAGATAAAGGTGAACTTGCATTAGGTAGAAACGTTACCGTGGCATTTATGACATGGGAAGGTTATAACTATGAAGATGCGATCATCCTTTCTGAAGATTTAGTTAAACAAGATGTTTACACATCGGTTCATATCGATGAATACGAAATCGAAACCAGAGAATTAAAGACAGGATCAGGACGTGAAGAAATCACACGCGAAGTTCCAAATGCTGGTCAAGATGCACTTAAAAACTTAGACGAACGTGGTATTATCATTCCAGGTTCTGAAGTTAAAGAAAATGATATTCTTGTAGGTAAGATTACACCTAAAGGTGTCTTTGAACCAAGCCCATCAGAAAAACTGATTCATGCAGTTATCGGTGAAAAGTCAAGAGAATATCGTGACTCATCACTCCGTGTGCCACACGGTGGTGGTGGTATTGTCCAATCAATTCAATATTTCTCCAAGAAAAATGGTGATCAACTACCCAGTGGCGTGAACGAAGTTATTCGAGTCTATGTTGCTAAGAAGCGTAAGATTTCTGAAGGTGACAAGATGGCTGGTCGTCACGGTAACAAGGGCGTTATCTCCAAGATTCTACCAAGAGAAGATATGCCATACATGGCAGATGGAACACCTGTTGACATCATGTTAAACCCACTTGGGGTACCATCTCGTATGAACATCGGACAGATTCTTGAAATCCACTTAGGATTAGCAGCTAAAAAGCTTGGTGTTAAAGTAGCA
>DAOTHC010000041.1:0-7527 GCA_035447465.1 Acholeplasmataceae bacterium | reverse complement strand
CGAGGATGAGCAGACTATCAAGAAGGGTGCGATCATCGCCAAAGAAACCGATGGTATTTTAGGTAGAGCAGGTTATTATGATCAATCAGGTGCGCTTAAAGATATGGTTCAAAGTCATTTACTTCAGATGCTGTCATTGATTGCAATGGAAGTACCTTTGACCTATCATTCTGAAGATGTTAAAAATGAGAAAGTTAAGGTGTTAGAACACCTCAAATTCGATAAGGATTCGCTTATTTTTGGACAATATGAAGGCTATCACCAAGAAAAGAACATTCCTGAAGATTCACAAACAGAAACATTTGTTTTCTTAAAAGCTTATGTTCAAACACCACGTTTTAAAGGTGTTCCATTCTATTTAATGTCTGGTAAAAAGTTAGATCAAAAAGAGTCGCTCATCATCATTGAGTTTGAAGAAACTTCTGAACAACGTAAATGGAATCTACCGTTATCAACCAATAAACTCTATATTAAGATTGCACCTCTAGATGGCGTAGGACTCATTCTTAATTCTAAAGTACCTGGACTACGTGATGATGTCGAAGAAGTTGAACTTGAGTATTGTGTTGCTTGCAAAGCAGTAGGCAATCTTTCAGAAGCATATGAAAAACTTTTAAAAGATATCACTGAACACCATAAGACCTTATTTACAAGGTGGGATGAAATTGAACTTTCATGGAAGTTCATCGATGCGATCAAGAAGCATCAAAAAGAACCGATAATCTATAAGAACTACGAGGATTTAAAACCACTTATTCTTGAACTGACAGGAGAAAAGATATCATGAAAATCTATGATGTTTCCTACGTAATTTCAGAAGATATTCAAGTTTATAAGAATAAAGAAGAGAAAAAGCCCAAACTTATCAATGCATCCAATTTTGACAATGCATCTGCATATGAAACAAACATCATGATGAACCTTCATACAGGCACACACATGGATTTTCCGCTTCATATGATCAGAGATGGTAAAACTTCAGATACGCTTGATCTTAATCAGTTGATCCGTGAAGTCAAGGTTTTTGATCTAACACATCTAGATAATGTCATTGATGCTAAAGATCTTGAAAACTTAGCCATTGATAAAGATGATTTTGTTTTATTTAAAACTAAAAACTCATTTGAAGACACCTTTAATTTTAATTTTGTGTTCGTGAATGAGAGTGCTGCATCTTTTCTTAGAAAAAAGGGTGTCAAAGGTGTTGGTGTAGATGCTTTAGGTATTGAACGTGATCAACAAGGACATCCAACCCATCATATCCTGATGGAAGATGATATTATCATCATTGAAGGATTGCGTTTAGCATCTGTTCCTGAAGGAAGTTATATGATGTATGCACTTCCGATTAAGATTAAAGGTGTTGAAGCTCTTCCTTTATCGATTATTTTAACCGAGGTTGCACATGATAAGACAAGCTACACTAAATGATTTAGACGTCATTTGGCAGTTAAGATTAGAAACAACTCAACTACTTAAAGAACGTGGTATAGATCAATGGCAATTTCAAAATCCAACCAAACAAACCTTTGAGAATGATATTCGATTGGGTGAGTTTTATGTTTATGTTGATCAAGATCAAATCATCGGTATGATGGCACTTAAAGGTGGTATTGAACGAACATATAATATCATTTATGATGGTTCATGGGGTTATGATCATCCCTATTTAACCATTCACAGGTTAGCTGTCAAAAGAGCTTATTTAGGTCACCATATAGCAGAAAAACTTTTAAGTTATGCGGATGAATTAGCAAAATCAAAAGAGATCAACTACATCAGAATCGATACCTATTTCACAAATAAGTATGCGATTAAGTTATTCGAACAACATGGTTATATCAAACGTGGATGGATTATTTTAGAACCTGGTGAAGGTGATTTAAGACGTTTGGCATACGATAAATGGTTAGGAGAAAAGTAATGCATATTTGGGTCGATATCAAGACATTATCAGATCAACATTTTCAAGCAATTCAAAAAGCGTTTCACGGTCATGATGTTTCATGTGATGAGTCTGATCGTTCATTAGCAGAAATCGCCATTTTAATGCCAGGATTAATCCATGAAGACTTCATTAAGGGAATGCCTCACCTTAAATTTGTACAATGCCTAACTGCAGGTTACGATCGTGCTGATTTATCTGTTTTAGCAAAAAGAGGTATTCAATTTGCTTATGCAAAAGATGTGTTTAGTATTCAGATTGCTGAAGACGTCGTAGCAAAAATTTTATTTATGAACCGACGACTCGGTGATTATTATGATTTAATGAAGGAACATACATGGCAGTTCAAACGTGTTCACCACGAAATCTATGGTAGTACCGTAGGTATACTCGGTGCAGGTTCTATTGGACGTGAAGTTGCGATAAGACTTAAAGCTTTTAATTGCAACATAATAGGTTATAAAAGAACAAAGATTGAAGATGACATCTACGATGAACTCGTCACAGATGATAAAGGATTGAATCACCTCTATCAAGTCTCTGACATCATAGTTGTGGCATTACCTTTAACAGAACAGACACATCATTTTATTGACAAAGACGCTTTTAAACAAATGAAAAAAACAGCGATACTTATCAATGTTGCTCGTGGTGATATTATTGATCAAGATGCTCTTATGGACGCGCTGAACCATGAGCAAATACGTGCTGCAGCACTGGATGTCACATCACCAGAACCCTTGATGCCAGATCATCCACTTTGGAATACGAAACATCTATTCATCACACCGCATCAAGCATCATCATCTCCCATGATGCATCAGCGCTTAATCGATGAGGTGATTGATACATGTTTAAAATATATCAATCAAGAGAATTTAGATAATATTGTTTCACTTTAGCCTATGACACGTCATAGGTTTATTTTTTTTAAAGACGCTTACATTCGTTT
This sequence comes from Acholeplasmataceae bacterium, assembly GCA_035447465.1. Classification (GTDB taxonomy): domain Bacteria; phylum Bacillota_I; class Bacilli_A; order Acholeplasmatales; family Acholeplasmataceae; genus Peloplasma. The sequence continues at coordinate 4,630 of DAOTHC010000041.1, read as the reverse complement.
AATTCTTGACATCATGATGATTTGTGATAGAATAAACACAGGTATATAATTTGAAATTCAAAACATTTGAAATACCAATTAAGGGGTGATGCGTCAAACATTGGATGATCGAATATGTTTTAAACATGATGATGCAATTATTGAGTAACCTTTAAAACAATCGATCATTTGCTAAAAACATCTCAAGGATGATGGGTATTGACAACGTGTAACAACAACAAAACATCAACTTTTGATGCTGAGATTATGGATTCATCAAAAATTTGTGAAAAGTGAAACGGTATATATACATGACAATTAAAGAAATACAACAAATTATCAAGGACTTTGAGAGTTCTCCTTTAATGACATTAGAACTCGAAATGGAAGGCTTTAAATTAAGATTATCAAAGAATAAAACAGCAGAAGTTCAAGAAGTTCAAAAAGAACATAAAGATAAAGAACCTATTATACAAACATCACAAAAACAGATTCACCTCGATCATCAGCACGTGATTAAATCGCCACTCGTGGGGACTTTTTATGCTGCATCAACACCACAGGGTAAACCTTTTGTAGACGTTGGAACACATGTCAAAAAAGGCCAAGTTGTCTGCATCATAGAAGCGATGAAAATCATGAATGAAATCACATCACCCTTTGATGGTGTCGTCAAAGAAATCTTCGTCAATAACGGTGATGTCATCGGATTTAATCAATCCTTGATGCGCGTTGGTGAACCTCATGAAAAATAAAATACTTATAGCAAATCGAGGCGAAATCGCCGTACGTATCATTCGTGCTTGCAAAGAACTCGGTATCGAAACAGTTGCAGTTTATTCTGAAGCTGATGAAGAATCACTTCATGTTAAGCTTGCTGACGAAGCTGTCTGTATCGGTTCTGCTCAAAGTAAAGATAGTTATCTCAATATGAACCGCGTTTTATCAGCTGCTATTTCAACAGGATGTAATGCCATTCATCCTGGTTATGGCTTTTTATCTGAAAATGCAACATTTGTTGAGATGGTTGAAAGCTGTCAAATGACTTTCATCGGTCCATCCTCAAAAGTGATTGCTCAAATTGGCGATAAAGCCACAGCAAGAGCAATTGCAAAGGAAGCTGGTGTGCCTGTTGTTGAAGGTAGTGACGGTGTTGTTTTAGATGCACAAGACGGTTTAAAAATAGCAAAAAAAATAGGTTATCCCGTGATGATGAAAGCTACCAGTGGTGGCGGTGGAAGAGGTATCAGTATCGCACGCTCAGATGAAGAATTCCTGAGCGCTTTTGAACGTACCTCGCTAGAAGCGCAAACAAGCTTTGGTGACAAATCACTTTACATTGAAAAGTTTATTGAGTCACCACGTCATATAGAAATTCAAATTATGGCTGATACACAAGGCAATGTCGTTCATTTATTTGAAAGAGATTGTTCGATGCAAAGACGTAATCAGAAAATGCTTGAAGAGACACCATCTCCTGTTTTAAATGATTTGCTTAGAAGAAAAATTGCTTTAGCTGCTGTTAAACTAGCAAAAACCATTCACTATGTAAATGCAGGTACGATGGAGTTTCTTGTTGACTCAAAAGGTAACTTTTATTTCATTGAGATGAATACACGTATTCAAGTTGAACACCCAATTACTGAAATGATTACAGGAATTGATCTTGTTAAAGAACAGATTAAAGTTGCTTATGGAAAAGAACTTTCCTTTAAACAACGCGATGTCAAAATCACAGGACATGCGATTGAATGTCGAATCAACGCAGAACATGCTATGAAAGGATTTGTTCCAGCTCCTGGCAAAATTACAAACATTGTATTACCAGGTGGTTTTGGTGTTCGCCTTGATACTCATATTTATCCAGGATATGAAATCCCACCATTTTATGATTCCATGATTGCTAAACTCATTGTTCATGCACCAACGAGAAGAGAAGCCATTAAAAAAATGCGTGTTGCACTTGAACAATTTGTCGTAGAAGGTATCCATACTAATATTGAATATCAATATTTGATTATGCATAACCCAGATTTTATAAAAGGAACATACGATACAGGCTTTATATCGCGTTTCAATGTTTTAGTGGAGCGTGATAATCGTGAATGATTTCTTAACGGAAAGAAAGAAAAAATTAGAAGACTTTAAGCGTAATGTTCGTAAAAAAACAACGACCTATGAGCCCATTGACATACCCGATGGTATTTTCATCAAATGTGATCAATGTGGGGCGGCTATTTATGAAAAAACGCTGATTACAAATCATTACATTTGTCCATACTGTGATTATCATTTTCGTATGGGTGCTAAAAAACGTTTAGAAATGATTGTTGATGAAGGTTCATTTACTGAAATTGATCAGAAGTTATCTTCCGTCAATCCTCTAAACATGCCCGATTATGAAGAGAAACTAGCAATTGGTAAAAAACTTTCTGACATGGAAGAAGCATTTTTATCGGGTACAGCAACGATTGTCAAAATGGACGTTGCCATAGGTATTCTTGATAGCCAGTTTATGATGGGAAGCATGGGTAGTACTGTGGGTGAAAAGGTCACACGACTGATCGAATATGCGACAGATAAAAAGCTTCCATTAATCATTTTTTCAGCTTCCGGTGGAGCACGTATGCAGGAAGGTATTTTGTCATTGATGCAAATGACAAAAACAAGTGCTGCACTTCATTATTTTGACGAAGCAGGACTTTTATATATATCCGTGATGACCAATCCAACAACAGGTGGTGTTGCTGCTAGTTTTGCATCACTTGGAGATATTAACATTGCTGAACATTCATCACTCATCGGTTTTGCAGGTGCTAGAGTCATCAAGCAGACCATTAGACAAGATCTTCCAGAAGGATTTCAAACCGATAAATTTCAGTTAGATCATGGTATGGTTGATCTCGTTGTTCATCGTAGGGACCTAAGAAAAACACTTTATAAACTATTATCATTACACACGACGAAGCGAGGTGAGTCTTTATGACAACCGCATGGGAAAGAGTTAAACTCGCTAGACATCACGAACGACCAACAGCCATAAAACTAATTAAATCATTGTTTCCTGATTTCATCGAACTACATGGTGATCGCATGTTTGCTGATGATAAAGCCATTATCGGAGGTTTAGGAACACTAAATGGTATCACGTTTACCGTTATTGCAGAAGAAAAAGGTGTCACAACTGATGATAAGATTATGCATAACTTTGGGATGCCACATCCAGAAGGATATCGTAAAGCATTACGCTTAATGAAGCAGGCAGAAAAATTTCATAGACCTATTTTATGTATCATTGATACACCAGGTGCTTATCCAGGAATAGGTGCTGAAGAAAGAGGACAAGCATCTGCGATTGCAACCAATCTTAAAGAGATGATGGGATTAAAAACACCCATTATTGTTGTTGTCTTATCTGAAGGTGGTTCAGGTGGTGCACTCGCCATTGGTGTCGGTGATCACGTCTATATGTTTGAAAACAGTATTTATGCCATTCTTTCACCAGAAGGATATGCATCCATTATTTACAAAGATAGTCAAAAAGCCGACGTTGCAGCTGAACTTATGAAATTAACAGCTGAAGATCTCTTACATTTTCATGTGATTGATGAGATCATCCAAGAGGGTGAAGGATTGCATATCAATCCTGATTTTGGTTTTGATGAACTCAAAAAACGTATTATCAAATCACAAAAGAAACTTGCTTCATATGATGTAAAAAAATTACTAAAATCACGTTACCAAAAGTTTAGAACTATGGGTGTCTATCGTGAACAAGGAGAACAAGAAAATGAATCAACAACCTAAAATAAAAATTATTTCGAGTGGAAAGTATGTTCCACCTCATCTCATAACCAATGAAGACTTAGAAAAAATCGTTGAAACATCTGACGAATGGATTGTCACAAGAACGGGTATAAAAACGAGACACAAAGCAGAAGATGAAACGACAAGTCAAATGGCCGTTAAAGCTGCTTTATCTGCTATTGAACGTGTCAACTATGATGTACAAAAGATCGATTTAATCATTATGGCAACCATCACTGGTGATCAAATGACACCTTCCACTGCCAATTTCATCCAAGCTGCTTTAGGTCTTCAACATGAAGTCATGAGTTTTGATATCAACGCAGCATGCACAGGATTTGTTTACGGATTAGAAGTTGCTGCAGCTCTCCTTCAAACAGGACGTTTTAGAGCAGCTCTCATCATCGGTGGTGAAACACTCACCAAAATCGTTGACTATACCGATCGTAACACCTGTGTCCTCTTTGGAGATGGTGCTGGTGCGATGATCATTGAACCTGCATATGCACCACATCATAACGCTTATTTCTTTAATGCTGCCAGAGGTGACACACAAGGTTACTTAACCGTTGTTAATAAGATTAAAATGGATGGAAAACGCGTGTATCAATTTGCAGTAGATGCGATGCAACAAGCCATTCTTAAAGTGTTGAATGATGCAAATTTAGACATCAGTGAGATCGATATGATTATTCCTCATCAAGCGAATGAACGCATCATTCAATCGGTCAGCAAATCAATGAATATCCCGATTGAAAAGTTTATGATGAACTTAAGTGAATATGGTAATACCTCAGCAGCAAGTATTCCAATGACGATCTCTGATTATTTTGATCAGCATCAT
>DAOTHC010000040.1:0-7660 GCA_035447465.1 Acholeplasmataceae bacterium | reverse complement strand
AATTTCAGGTAATGCTTTCTTGCAAAATAAATATGGGATGCTCATGCATGGCACATTCTTATATGACTGTGATTTAGAAACAATGGTACGTGCGATTACACCAAGTGATGAAAAATTAGTTTCTAAAGGCATTGAATCCGTGAGATCGCGCGTCACGAATTTAAAACCTTATTTAAACGGTTTATCACAAGAACAACTGATCAAACACTTTGAAAACACGTTGACATACCAAACTTATGAACTTTCTGATGATGAAGTCAAGATCATTAAAGAGATGGCTAAAAAGTATGAGACAAAAGATTGGATTTATAAGAAACAGCCTCTTTATACCAAAATCTTAAAGAAGAGATTGCCTGGTGGACTTTTCGAAATCAAACTCGATCTTCATGAGGGTATCATCAAGCATTTTGCGATTCAAGGTGACTTCTTTGACACTCAAAATCTAACAACTTTTGAAAAACAGTTTATTGATCAACCATATGAAAAACGTGTGATTGATGACATATTTACAAAAGACCCTATTGAAAATTACATTTTAGATGCTAAATCAGATGATGTTATAGCGCTGCTTTATGAAGGTATTTTAGGAGAATAACTCAATTTATCCTTATTATCGGTAAAAGTATGGGAAAAGTTGACACCATTTTTAATAATTCGTTATAATAGTTATAGAAGGCGAAAGGTGGTTTAATTATGAGTGATAAGAAGAAGAAAGAACAATCTGTTGAAACTGAAGTCTTTGCAGAAGATGAATTAGCACGTGATGAACAACCCGAAGCAAAAGCTAAAAAGAAAGAAAAGAAATCAAAAAAAGCTGACATTGTTTCTGAAGATGAAATGATCGTTGTCAAAGAACCCAAGAAAGAAAAGAAAGCTAAGAACGTAAAAAACCGTGCGAAGTATACGTCTAAATATTTTAAGAAGTTCCAAGGACGTTCACATGGTTCATATGATGAAATGATTGCAAAAGATTATGAAAAATTTATTCAAAGAGCCCATGAACTTTCAAGCATTTCTGAACAAGATTACCATAAGAAAATTATGATCACTGTACCCGATGCATTTGAACCAAATAGCAAAGTAAATTATCGTTTAGATAAACGTGCTGATGGTAAATACACATTGCTCTATGATCAAGCGCTTGTTACAGTTTTATTCTTTGGTGATGATTCATTATACTATCACCAAGCTAATATCGATCACCGCAATGGTCACATCGCATTTGATGTTTCTGGTGAGTTTAATTATTTCGATGTTGTTCATATTGAAACAGCACTTAAATATGATCGCCCCATTCGTCCTAAATATGTCACATTGGATGTTGAATTAGGTTTAAGTGATGGCACCATCATTCCTTTCCACTTGCGTAATCACCGCATGTATGAAGAGTATGATTTTGATGGTACATTAACCAAGCAAGAACAAGTCTTTTTAGACACACTCAAACAAAAAATCCGTGAAAGTCGTCAAGTTTAAAGACGAATCATATCATTCATAAATCATCATCAATTTTCATTGACTTTTAGGTCATTATTTTGTATAATACTTTCGTTGAGGTGATATCATGACGTTTACTATCCACGAGCTTAAAGAACTCCAAACGCTCGAATTCTCGTATGATTTTTCAAATCATCTCAAAAAGATACCTGATATGCTTGCTATTGAACCAGCAAACATCATCTGCAAGAACACATGGCTCGAAGGTGAACTCATCATGGATATCCATATCGATGTCAATATGATGCTAGCCTGTGCAATTACATTAAAACCGGTACCTTATGAGATGCATTTTGATGCAGAAATCATCTTTGGGGATTCGGAGGATTGTGATTACAAGCTGACTGATCCCTTGGAATTAACCGATATTTTATTCGGTTACATCGTATCAGAAAAACCTTATACCATCTATCATCCAGATGCTGATCAAACCTCTTTTGAAAAAGAGAGAAGTCCACATCCCGCATTTGCAGATTTAGATAAGACTTTCAAAAAATAGGAGGTGAACAGATGGCTGTTCCATTTCGTAGAACGGGTAAAACTGCTAAGAGAAAAAGAAGAACTCACTTCAAATTAACCGCTCCAGCATTAGTTGTTTGCCCACAGACTGGTGAATTCACATTACCACACCGTGTTACACCAAACAGTGGTTATTACAAAGGACAACAAGTTTTAACCAAGAAAGAATCCAAGAAGGATTAAGGAAGGGTGCCTAAGGCACCTTTTTCTTTCATTGATTGACAAGTTGAAATAATTCATAGATAATGAAGATGTTGAGGTAACTATGAAACATATAACCGTATTATTAGAAGAAGCAGTTTCTTATTTAAATATTAAACCTGATGGCATTTATGTAGATGGCACGTTAGGTGGTGCAGGTCATAGTAAACGAATCCTAAAAGAGATTAAGGATGGTTTTTTATATGCATTCGATCAGGATCAATTTGCTATTGATTATGCCAAACAAGTTTTACAAGGTGAAACTCGTGTTGAGATTATTAAATCGAACTTTAGATTTATCAAAGATGAACTTCAAAAACGAGGTGTTGATAAGATTGATGGGTTACTCCTCGATTTAGGATTATCATCTTTTCAAATCGATGATGAGTCTAGGGGATTTACCTATCTTAAGGATACACGTTTAGACATGCGTATGGATCAAAACCAAACATTGACTGCTGAACATATCTTAAATACCTATGGTCTAGATGAACTTGCTAAAATTCTTTATGTCTATGGCGAAGAGAAAAACAGTTATAAGATTGCAAGACGCATCATCGAAAAAAGACCGCTTAAGACAACGATGGATTTAGTCCATATCTGTGATCAAATTAACTATAAAGAAAAAGGGCATAGTTCGAAACGCGTATTTCAAGCACTTCGCATTGCAGTCAACGACGAACTAACCGTTTTAGAAGATGTTTTAAAAGATGCTGTTGATTTGTTAAAACCTGATGGTAGACTTGTCGTCATCACGTTTCACTCACTTGAAGACCGCATTGTAAAGCATTTTTTCAGATCCGAATCAGAGTTGGATCCTACCTTGAAAAAACTTCCAATCGCCTTAGATGAAACGATTAAAACAGAAGTCATCACACGTAAACCTATCTATCCAACTGAGGAGGAAATGTTAGCTAACTCACGCAGTAAATCTGCAAAACTTCGTGTCTTAAGGAGAAAATAACCATGAGAATTGCAGTCATTGCACATGATAAGAAAAAACCAGAACTTCTAGATTTTGTGAAAGAACATCTTCTAATCTTTAAAGAACATGATCTATATGCAACAGGAACAACCGGTTCACTCATCATTCAAGAAACCGGACTCAAAGTCATGTTAAAAAAATCAGGTCCTTTAGGTGGTGACCAAGAAATTGGTTCGATGGTCGCAAATGGAAAGATCGATATGATTTTCTTTTTCCGTGATCCGCTTACCGCACAACCTCATGAACCTGATGTTTCAGCACTTTTAAGATTATCAGATGTTTATGCTATTCCGCTTGCAACTAATCCAAAAACTGCATCACTCTTTATCGAAGCATTGAAAAAAAAGTCATCCAAGTGAGGATGACTTTGTTATCTAATTCATTATTTTTTCTTATTGGATGCTGAGATAATAATGCGAATGTAATCTAGGTCAAGATCCTCAAAGGCAGGATGTTTGCTGACGAATTCGAAAATATCTGGGCTATTAACCTCAGTGATTTCATTCGTATCACGATTCATAATATGAATGTGACTGTCTGCATTATGCATGGGGTTACCCATAGCAAGGTCATAATACTTTGTATCGTTAATATAGATTTCAACAACAATCTTTTGTTCAATTAAGAACTCTAAATTGTTATAAATCGTTGACACATTGTAAAAACCTCTTTGTGCAAGCGCTTTTTGAATTTCTTTAAATGTTAAATGCTGATTTTCCAAAATTTCAATCATTGCTTTTCTGCTTTTGGTCAAACGCATCTTATCTTCACGAATCTTTTGAAAATAACGTTCTTTTAATTCCATCATAGATCATTCCCTTCGGGATTTTCTGGTATTTTGATAATACAGTTGTATTATAACAGTATTTAGAAATGATTTAAAGAAAAATGCACATTGAAATATATACGTTCGGCTCATCCGATTTCATGTGTAACATGATATAATGATAAGGGTGATGACATGCATATCGTTTTCGGTGGTTCATTTAATCCACCAACCCTTGCACATGTTCATATTATTAATCATTTGAAGGCTACATTTAAAGAGGCCAAGATTATCGTTGTTCCTGTAGGGGATGACTATAGAAAGCCTGAGTTAGCACCTTTTGATGATCGCATTCAGATGCTTCAATTGGCTTTAGCTGATACAAGCGATGTGATTATATCATCTATTGAAGCTAAACGAGGTTATCAAGGCACGTTAAAAACTTTAGATGAGTTAAGTCAAAACTATGAAAATTTATACTTTGTTATAGGTTCTGATAATCTGCATGAATTTGATACATGGATCAATTATCAAGAACTGCTGCGTAGATATCCATTCATCGTCATGAGACGTCCTGGATATATGGCAGAAGAAGATGCTAATCAGATGTTTAAAGATCTTCCTCACCGTTTTATTTTCATTGATTTCAATGATCCCATCGCTTCAACAACAGTAAGGCAAAACATCATAAGATCGAAAGATTTACTCGATCCTAAGGTTTTCGATTATATTCTCACACATCATATCTATGAGGTAAAAGAACATGTATAAACACGGGATTTTAAAAGTTGCAGCAGCGACTCCCAAAATTGTTGTCGGTGACATTGAACACAACAAAAAAGAAATTCTGACCATCTTGAATCACACACAAGCTGGTGTGATTGCTTTCCCAGAACTCACCATCACTGGTTATACAGCGAGTGACCTTTTTTATCAAGAAGCTTTCATTAATGAAGCCAAACTTGCTATTAAAGACATTATGACAAAAACTAGCTATCAAGGGATTTATATTTTAGGTGCGCCACTTGATTTGTATGGTATCTTATATAACTGTGCGTTGGTCATTCAAAAGAATCAAGTTTTAGGTGTTGTTCCTAAACATTATTTACCCAATTATCATGAGTTCTATGAAAAACGATGGTTCCATACTGGATTTAAAACACAAATGACATCCATTAAGATGTTTGGTGAAACAGTACCGTTTGGATATCTTATTTTTGAAGATGCTGATGAAAATATTCGTTTTGGTGTTGAAGTTTGTCAAGATGTTTGGGCAGCGTATAGTCCAAGTGATGACATGAGTTTAGCTGGTGCTAATCTTTTCTTCAATCTTTCAGCTTCGCCTGAAAGAGTCGGTAAACTCGCTGTGAGAAGACATCTTGTTTTAGATCACTCAAGAAAACAAATGGCAGCTTATGTTTATACTTCAACGGGTCATTTTGAATCGTCATCTGAAGTCGTTTTCTCCAATCATAAGCTAATCGCTGTACAAGGCGTATTAGCTGCAGAAGATTATACCTATAGTATGATGTCAAGTGTGTTGGTTGCTGATGTTGATATCGCTGCTATTAATTATCAAAAACGACAAGATTCAACATATCGTGATATGCACATGCTGATTCAAAATCATTATCAATTTGTTCCTGTTCGCTTTGAAGAAAGTGAAAGTTTCCATTTTGAACAACCTCTTTCACAAAAACCGTTTATTCCTACGGTTGATTTAGAAGAAGAGATTAAACTTGCTAATCATTTACAAACCTATGGTTTGATTAAACGTATTGAGTCACTTCCTGAAAATGCTTCAAAGATTATCATCGGTATTTCAGGTGGCTTAGATTCAGCACTCGCACTACTGGTCAGTCATCAAGCGATGAAACTGTTAAACCGTGATCCCAAAGATATTATTGCTGTTACTATGCCTGCACAAGCGACTTCAAAGAACTCCAATAGCATTGCTAAAGAACTGATGCATGCGTTAGGTGTAACCGCATTAGAAATTCCGATTGCAGAAGCTGTTGATTTACACCTTAAATCGATTGATCATGGCACAAAAGACGTGACTTATGAAAATGCACAAGCACGTATGAGAACATTAATTCTCATGGATTTAGCCAATAAACATGGTGGCTTTGTTCTTGGAACAGGTGACCTTTCTGAGATTGCTTTAGGTTGGATGACGTATAATGGCGATCAAATGAGCATGTATGCGGTTAACGCAGGATTACCTAAAACATGGGTTCAACTCTTAATTGATTATCATGCACATCATGATTATCAATTCGTAGAGTCATGCTTATTAAGCATTTTAAAAGCCCCAATTACACCCGAACTTTTAGAAAATCAAGACACTGAAAAATCAATTGGACGTTATGATGTCAATGATTTCATCTTATATCACAATATAGAACATGGTGCTGATGACCAAAAGCTTGCTTATTTAGTTAAGTCAGCATTCGATATGGAGGATCAAGAAGTTAAACTCTATATCACCCGTTTTATGAAACGCTTTTACTCACAACAGTTTAAGCGACAAACCTTACCTGAAGGACCAAAAATTCTTGGTATATCACTATCACCAAGAGGACAGTATCGCATGCCTTCGGATGTTAAAAGAAAGTGATGTTATGAAGAATAAAAAAGTTATAATTGGATTAAGTGGTGGCGTTGACTCAAGTGTTGCTGCCTACCTACTCAAACAAGACGGCTACGATGTCGAAGCCGTTTTTATGCGTAACTGGGATAGTGCAACCAATCGTGATGTTAATGGTAATCCCACCGTTTTTGATGAAGTTTGTGAACAAGAAAAAGATTATCAAGATGCAAAAGCAGTTGCCGATAAATTAGGGATTGTGTTACACAAGGTTGATTTTATCGAAGATTATTGGGACCGTGTATTCACGTATTTCTTAGACGAATATAAGAAGAACAGAACACCGAATCCCGATGTCTTATGCAACAATGAAATCAAGTTTAAAGCATTTGTTGATTATGCACAAAAATTCAATCCTGACTATATTGCAATGGGACATTATGCACAAGTTGATTTATCAGGTGAATATCCCAAACTCTTAAGAGCATTTGATCAAAATAAAGACCAAACGTATTTCTTATCACAATTAAGAGAAGACCAATTAAAGAATGTCATGTTTCCGATTGGTCACTTAGATAAAAAAGATGTGCGAAAAATCGCTTTAGAACAAGATTTAATTACAGCCAATAAAAAGGATTCAACCGGTATTTGTTTCATCGGAGAACGCCATTTTGCGGCTTTCTTATCGAATTATCTACCTGCACAGAAAGGTTTGATGAAACGTTTGGATGGAACAGTCATGAAAGAACACTTTGGGTTGATGAATTATACCATTGGGCAACGTAAAGGTTTAGGTATTGGTGGTTCAAAAGATGAGTTATCCGCATGGTATGTTGTCGGTAAAGATTTGAAGACCAACACACTTTATGTTGAACCAGGTTTTGATCATCCACATCTTTATTCTGATGAAGCGATTATCACAGATGTGGTGTGGCGTGGACCTAAAACAGATGGTAAGATGACAGCTAAATTTAGATACCGTCAAAAAGATCATGATGTTTTTGTCACATGGATTGATGAAAAGACCATTCGTGTAGCATACCCACAAACCATTCGTGCTGTAACACCTGGACAGGTGTGTGCATTTTATCAAGGTGATGTC
>DAOTHC010000039.1:0-7737 GCA_035447465.1 Acholeplasmataceae bacterium | reverse complement strand
TAAGAACGCCATGATCTTTGTCCGTACAGGAGATACATATGGACGTGATCGTTTAATCAATAAACTCGTTGAACTTACCTATCAAAGAAACGATATCGATTTTCATCGTGGAACCTTTAGGGTACGTGGTGATGTCATTGAGATTATCCCTGCATATGAAAGAGCACAAGGTATTCGCATCTCATTTTTTGGTGATGAAATCGATGAGATCAAACGTTTTGATGTGTTAACTGGACAAGCTATTGAAACGGTAGCTTATATGTCCATTTTTCCAGCGACTCACTTTATGACTGATAAAGATAAATTGCAGGAATCAATTCGCCGCATCAAAAATGAACTTCAAGATCAAATCGCTCATTTTAAGAGTGAAAACTTATTACTTGAAGCACAACGCATTGAACAACGTACCAAATACGATATGGAAATGTTAGAAGAAATTGGGATGTGTAGTGGGATTGAAAACTATTCAAGACACCTATCACTCCGTGAAGCTGGTGAAACACCAGCTACACTCATTGACTTCTTTGGTGATGATTTTTTAATGATTATCGATGAATCCCATGTGACGATACCTCAAGTTAGAGGGATGTATAACGGTGATAGATCACGTAAGATGACTTTAGTTGATTATGGTTTCCGTTTACCCTCAGCATTAGACAATCGTCCTTTACAGTTTCAGGAATTTGAAGATAAACTAGATAAAGTCATTTATCTATCTGCAACACCTGGTGCTTATGAACTTGATAAAGGCATTCCAGTTGTTGAACAGATTATTAGACCAACATATTTATTAGACCCAGAAATTGAAATTAGACCAACATTAGGTCAGATGGATGATCTTTATTTTGAAATTAAAAAACGTGTAGAAGCTAAAGAAAGAGTCTTAGTAACAACATTAACGATTAGAATGTCAGAAGACTTAACCGCCTATTTTAAACAGCTTGGTTTAAAAGTAGCGTATCTCCATAGTGAAATTAAATCTCTAGAACGTATCGCAATCTTAAGAGATCTTCGTTTAGGCAAATACGATTGCTTAATAGGGATTAATTTATTAAGAGAAGGTCTCGATTTACCTGAAGTATCTTTAGTCGCTATTTTGGATGCCGATAAACAAGGCTTCCTGAGAAGTGAGAGAAGTTTAATTCAGACGATTGGACGAGCTGCTCGAAATGTGAATGGTAGAGTCATCATGTATGCCGATAGCATATCGGATGCGATGAACTATGCGATTAAGGAAACCAACAGAAGACGTGCCATGCAGTTAAACTTCAATCTTGAAAACAATGTTGAACCTGTAACGATTAAGAAAGATATTCGTGAAAATATCAGTATTAGAGAAGAGATTGTTGAAGAAGAAAACGATTATCAAAAACTTACACGTAAAGATCGTGACAAGATTGTTAAGGATCTAGAAAATGAGATGAAACAAGCTGCTAAGAATCTTGATTTTGAACGTGCAGCTGAATTAAGAGATCTTATCTTTGAACTTAAGGCAGATGAATAATATGACTGATGATTTTCTCATCATGAAACAATTGATTAAGGCAGACTATGAACGGAAGGTTAAAGCCTTCCGTCTTTTACCTGTTGAAGGTAAACCCATCTTTGCAGGTGATTCCATGATTGCTTATTTTAATCTACCACGCTATGGGTTTGATGGTTATATCAACATGGGTATTGCTGGCGATACCACAGCAGGATTGATGAAGAGGTTGGACGCGATTGTAAGACAAAAACCTCCTTACGTAATCATCCATATTGGATCCAATGATCTTGTTTTAGACCAGCTTACTGCGAATGAGATTGTAAAAAGAATCGAACACATTGTAGATGAGCTATCTATGACTACAACAGTTTATGTTGTGTCATTGACACCTGTTAATCCACATGTTGAAAATGTAAATAAAACCTACATCGGTGGAAGAAAAAATGAAGATATCAATGCGATCAATCAACATTTAAAATCTTTATATCAGGCAAACTATATTGATGCTTATTCATTCCTGATTCAGTCGAATTCACTTCTTCATGAGGACTATACGAAAGATGGTATTCATTTAAATCACATAGGTTATCATAAGTTTGCTGAAATAATCAAGACATCATTGAACCTAATTGACTAAAATGATTACGAAGGTTTAAATGGTTAATCAACGATCCACAGGAAACTGTGGATTTTTCTTTGCTTTCTGCTCAAGGATTAAGGTGAAGTATGGTAAGATAAAACATGGAGTTGATGGTTATGAATGCACAAACACATTATCAAGCAGGATTAAAAAATTATATCTTAAATACCCCTAAAAAGAATATCATGGCTGCAATTGAACATTTCAGTCAAGCAGTTGCTTTAGGACATGCAGATGCCCATTATTTTTTAGGTCGCTTTTATGGATTAGGCGATGGCATCTCCATCGATTTTGCTAAGGCAAAACAACATTATGAAAAAGGACATACACTAGGATCTTATAAATGCGGTTATGCACTTGGTCTTATGTATCATACAGGGATGGGTGTTGAAAAAGATGAGGTTTTAGCAAAAGAGTATTTTTCATCAAATTACGCGATCCTTTTATCTGAGGCACAAGCCAACGATCCCGTCAGTATGCACATTTTAGGGACCTATTACTATTATGGCTTCTCTGTACAACGCTATATCTTCCAAGCATTAACATGGTTCTTAAAAGCTTCAGAGTTAGGCTATAGTGATTCACAATATATGTTAGGTATGATCTATGAAACGATCGGACATGAAGAATCTGATCTTTCAAAAGCCACACATTACTATGAACTTGCTGCTAAGCAAGATCATCCCTATGCACTTTACGCATTAGGTATTAATGCGCTTGAAGCAGAACGCTTTAAAGATGCCGTATTCTATTTAGAAAAAGCTGCTAATCAACAATATGTGTTAGCTGCTTATACACTCGCGATGTATTATCATGAAAAAGAACCTCAATATCCATTAAAAGCTTTTGAATGGTTTATGGTAGCAGCTAAACAAAACCATACTGAAGCTGAATATTATGTAGGCTTATATTATCAAAATGCCAAAGGTGTTCCTCAAAACATTGAACAAGCGATTCAATGGTATGAAAGAGCAGCCATTAAAGAAAATAAAAATGCACTTTATCATTTAGCAATGATCCTAATCAAACAAGAACGAAAAGACTTTGTTACTGTTGCGAAACTGTTAGAAAAAGCTGCTAAATTAGACCATCCAAATGCACAATATAATTTAGCGGTTATGTATCAAAAAGGTGATGGTGTAGAACAGGATATGCAAAAGGCATTATTTTGGTATGAAAAAGCAGCAGAAGCCAATTTGGCAATTGCACAATATAATTTAGGTATGATCTATTTTGAGGGTTCTATTGTAGAAAAAGATGAAGCAAAAGCTAAAGAGCTTTGGCAAAAAGCAGCAAACCAAGGATTGGAGGCTGCAGTTAAACTGATGTATTCCATCAACAACTATGAAAAACTGCAGAAATCATCGTGGCAATCTTAAAGTATGGTTATTTGAGTCTTGGACTCGTGCTTTATGTGCTGTTTAATATCGCATCATATACCATGCCTACTTTTCAAGGAGATTTAGCTACAAAGATTTTGTTTAGTGGGTTATCTCTGATATTTCTTTCACTTGATTATCTAGTTATTCTCAAGACTGAATGGCTATTTAAAAAACCATTTCAATCTTTTACAACCTATACAAAAGCGATGCTTTATCTAGGCATTATCATCGCGCCACTAATCAGTTTATATTATCAATCATGATACGAAAGTGTCATGATTCTTTTTTTTAGACTTAACATTTTTGATATTTTAACGTATGATAAGACTAAATTGGAATGATGAAGGAGAGGCTATATGGAAATCAAAGATATTAAAAAAGCTCATGTGTATGCCGTTGGAAGATGGATGATTTTTGCGATGATTGGCATCATATTTCTTCAGGTTATTGTTTATGTTGTTGCACCACCACCTGCTACAACCTATGAGATGTTTGAACTGTTTGAAGCCAAACCCTTCATGGGGTTACTCAGTTTAGACCTGCTTTATCTGATCAATAACACCTTACTCATCATGATCTATTTTTCAATCTCGTTATTCTTGTTAGCATATAAACCTTTGTTATCATTGCTTTCTATTTTGGTAGGTGCCATTGGTATTGCGAGTTATTATGCATCAAACCCAGCTTTTGAATTTTATTTTTTGTCAAAAGGTTTTTCACTGCTGAGCACGTATGAAAAAGAAAGATTATTGACGAGTGGTGATCTACTGCTTGCCAATTACATTGGTACAGCTTTTATCAGTTATTACATCTTAACGCGTTTGCACTCTATATTTATAGTGTTTCATTTTTACTGGCAAAAGATGTTTCAAAATGGGTAGGCATCACGGGATTAACTGCAGCAGTCTTCATGTCCATACCATCATCATTTGGTGATGTAGGAAAGATTTTTGCACTGGTATCACTTATACCATGGTTAGTTTTCATTGTGATGGTATCAGAAGTCTTTAGGAAAAAGATTAAAGCCACAAAAAAAGACGAAGTGTTGACCTCGTCTTAATCGTTTCATTATGATCGGATGCTTCCGATCTTTTTTTTATTTTTGTGCAGCTAATTTAATGATTTCAATAAAGATTTTAACTGCTTTTTCCATTTGATTGATCGATGCAAATTCCATGCGACCATGGAACTGATAGCCACCAGTACCAATGTTTGGACATAAGAGACCTTCATAGGTTAAACGTGCACCATCTGTACCGCCACGAATCGCTTTAAAGAACGGTGCGACACCAACATTTTCAACAGCTTTTTTAGCAAGTTCAATAATATCCATACGATCTTTGATGATTTCATACATGTTGTAATAAGAATCCTTAACGTTTAACTCAACTGCTTGATAACCATAACGTTCGTTCATGAAAGCTTGAATTTTTTTGAATTCATCTTTTTGACCGTTAAATTTTTGCATGTTGTGGTTACGTATAATGTAATGTGCGTGTGCGCGTTCTACTTCACCTTTGAGTCCTGTTAAGTGATTGAAGCCTTCATAACCTTCTGTATAAGCTGGGTTTTGAAAAACAGGAAGCATCTGATGAAATTCCATCGCGAGATGAAGTGCGTTCACCATTTTGAGTTTTGCAGAACCTGGGTGAATCGATTTACCTGTGAAATAGACATCAGCAGAAGCAGCATTAAAGTTTTCAAACTCAATACCTCCTACTTCATCTCCATCAGCTGTATATGCAAAATCAGCTTTAAACCAATCGTAATTAAAATGGTCTGCACCTTCACCGATTTCTTCATCTGGTGTAAAGCAAATGTAGATATCCCCATGCTTCACATCGGTATGCTTCGTGAAATAAGTTGCTACTTCCATAATTTCTGCAACACCACATTTATCATCTGCACCTAATAATGTGTTACCATCAGTTACGATGATATCATCACCAATCACGCGAGATAGACTTGGATAATGATCAGGAGCCATCGATAGTGTTTCATTTAATTCAATCTTAGAACCATCATAGTTTTTGATAATGCGTGGATTGACGTTTTCACCTGGTGCATCAGGAGATGTATCTACGTGAGCGATTAAACCAATAGCGGGAGCACCATCTATATTTTTATCAATCTTTGCGTAGGTGTAACCGTAATCGTCCATAAAGGCATCAAGGCCTAAAGCTTTTAACTCATCAACAAGTATACGTGATAAGTTCTTTTGTTTTTCTGTTGAGGGGTGCGTATGTGTTTCATGAGAAGACTGTGTGTCGACTTTTACATAGCGCAGGAAACGTTCAACAAGAGATTGCATGTGTATGTACCTTCTTTCCTTTTTCTATATTCATTATACGACAAAAGATACAAAAATTAAAGTCAGTGTTTGAAAAAATTAAGGATTCAATTAATATTTTTAATTTTTTTCGACAAAATGCTTGACTTATATAAAAAATACAATATAATTAAGGTAACAAATAAAAAAATTAATGAAGGTGAGTGAAAAATGACAAAAGATGAAGTATTAACTCAAATCAGTCAAAAAGAGATAAAACCGAAACAAGCGTACCGCATGTTGTATCCACAAACAAAACAGCGTAAACCAAGAAGAGCATCTTTCGTTAAAATTCACGTTAAGACAGATGAGGGAAAAGCGATTAATATCTTCTTAGGCATCATCTTGTTCTTACCAATACCCATCTTCTTAATTAAATGGATTGTTGGAAGAAGAGCTAACATGGTTTTAAATGAAGAATTGAACATTACTGCAGATGAATTTTTGCAGATGATATCAGTAAGAGGCGTTCGCATTGAAGTTAAATCAAAAGATAACGAACGCGTATTAGTTAAAACAATATAAGGAGGAATTACCCATGGATAGAAATTTAAAAGTTAACCCCGTATTATCAACTTGTCCCGTATGTAAACATGAATTAAGAGTTGAAAAACTCCATTGTGATCACTGTCACACATCAATTGAAGGATCATTTACGCTTTCTAAGTTCAACTATTTAGAAACCGAAAAGCTCTATTTTATTGAAGTCTTTATCAAGAATAGAGGAAACATCAAACAGATAGAAAAAGAATTAAACATCAGTTATCCAACCGTTAAGAAAATGTTGGATGAAGTGATCGTAGGTTTAGGTTATTCTGTTTCTGAAGATGAAGATGCATTTCTTCGAAACCAAGAAAAAGAAGAACCTGTAAAAAAAGCAGAAAAAGCAAGCGTTCTTGAACGCATTGAAAAAGGCGAACTTTCAGTTCAACAAGCACTTGAACTGTTAAAGAAGAAATAAGAAAGGGTGAAAGAACATGTCAAAAGATCAACTTAAAGAAGAAAGAATGAAGATTCTTGATTTACTAGCTAAAGGTATCATTAAGGCTGATGAAGCTGAAAAATTACTTGCAGCACTAGAATCTGATAAAGAAGTAGAAGTTAACGCTGTTCCTTCATTTGGTACAGGTAAAAAAGCACCATTTAGAATGCTTAAAATCCTCATTGACTCAAATGATGGTGACGTTGTAAGAATTCAGATTCCTGTAGAGTTTGCAAAATTACTCAAAACAGGTAAATTTAATGTTAACCTTCAAGATGCAGATATTGATATTGACTCATTGCTTCAAATGATCAACACAGGTGTCATGGGCGAAATTGTCAATGTGGAATCTGCTGATGGTGATGTTGTCAAAATTGTTGTAGAATAGAAGTATAACTTCGATTTGATTGTGTTTGAGGTTATAGGACGCAAAACATGCGTCCTATTACCATGTTAAGGCATCAGCCTTATTGAGGGCATTTATATGTTACTGAGTAAACATTTCAGAAAGTATTATCTTACGTACGGCTTATACTTTATCTTAGGTATAGCTGTACTTATTGCTGTCGACTGGATCCAGCTTGATATTCCAAAGTATGTTGGGGGCATTATCGATACACTTAAATCAGCGAATCCTGATGTCGACATGATTGAACAATCCATCATATGGATTGGTGTGATAGCAATCGGTATTACCATTGGTAGATTTGTATGGCGTTACACCATTTTTGGTGCATCACGTCGTATTGAATATGAACTAAGAAATGTCATGTTCATACATGCGACTAAGCTATCACAAAGCTTTTACAGTCAAGAAAAAGTTGGGGGTTTAATGACCTATTTTATCAATGACTTAGAAGCTGTTCGTATGTCTTTCGGTCCAGGTATTCTCATGTTGATCGATGGTTTAATGTTGGG
>DAOTHC010000038.1:6843-8052 GCA_035447465.1 Acholeplasmataceae bacterium | reverse complement strand
GCATAAATACCTGAATCAAATAAAATAGCTTTCCCAGAAATGGTGACCTGTTCATTACTTAAATTGATGTCACAAATCTCTTCAATAAATAGTGGTGTTAAAGAAAGTGAAACCAATGTCGCAATCTTCATACCTTTCTTTAAACTTTGATCATGATATAAAGAACCAACCTGTTGAATCGTACCAATCAGCATACCACCGCTTTTCGTCACTGGGTTTTGCATTTTCCCTTGAGCTTTCACGATGTCTTTAATCATGTCTTTCATCTTATTCACATCATGTTCACAAGCTTCTTTCATCTGATGAAACGATGCACTATCAATGTTTAAAACATCCACATCAATTAAAACCTCAGTATCACCACACACAGGGGTTGCATCAATGCGATAAGCCGCCTGTGGTAAACTTCCTTTCGGGTCGATAACGCGATGTGTTCCAAAACGTGATTCCATGTTACTTCCTCCTCAAGCCTAATATGTCTCTTGCTTCATCAGGTGTTGCGATTTCTCTACCATAGGATTTAGCAATCTTGACGACCTTTTCGACAAGTTCTCTATTTCCTTTCGCTAAAACACCTTTATCTATAAATATATTGTCCTCTAAGCCCACACGTACATGTCCCCCATGCTTAATGGATAATTCCGCTAATGAAAACTCATATTTACCAATACCTGCAACACTATAGGTGCATCCATGTGGAATGCTATCTTTTAAGAAAAGAAAATCTCTTTCCTCTCCGGTCATACCACCATTGACACCTAAAACAAATGAGAAATGCATAGGATCTTTGATAAAACCTTTTTTGTGAAGTCTTAAAACCATATCGATATGACCTTTTTCAAAACACTCCAGTTCAGGAAATACGTGATGATCAGCAATCACTTGTGCAAAGTATTTGATATCATTTTCTGTATTGACGAAAATGTCATCACCACCAAAGTTCAATGTTCCACAATCGAGTGTACACATCTCAGGGTTTAATTGAACCGGTTTTAACCTTTCATCTCTGCTCATGCCAACAGCACCACCCGTGGATGGTTGAATGATGACATCAGGGCATCGTTTTAAAATAGCCTTCATCACGCGCTCATAGCGTAATTTACTTTGTGTGGGTCTACCATCATCATGTCTCACATGAAGATGAATGATTGATGCACCAGCACGATACGCTTGATAAGCTTCTTCAGCCATTTCTTTGACGGTATAGGG
>DAOTHC010000038.1:0-6833 GCA_035447465.1 Acholeplasmataceae bacterium | reverse complement strand
AGGAGAGTGTTCTTTGGTGACTTCAGCACCTGAAATCGCACATGTAATAATCAGCTTATTCATGAGACACTCTGATTTTATCCTTAGGAACAACACATGTTCCGTAAGCTTCTGTCACTAACACTCTTTCTTCTAAGACATCTGCTGCAGATGCATTGATATCCGGACGACTTGAGATGATCTTATAGCATGCAAAATGCATTTTGCGTGATGTGTTACCCACATGTGTGATTTCAGCTTCAACTTCAATAAAGTCACCTGCATAAAGAGGTGCTAAAAAATCAACTTTTTCATAAGCTCTAAACAAGCCTTCATCACCATCATGACGAATAAGCAACTCGGTTGCTACATCACCAAAAAAAGCGAGTACACGTGCACCATCGACTAAATTGCCTCCATAGTGTGTATCGTGTTGTGATAATCTTAAACGATGTAATACTTTCACGTTATACCTCCATGATTTTAACCTGATCGATGATCAGGGTTGCTTCTGTTTGTTGAATAATTTCTTCGATTGAAACATCAGGATGACGTTCAATTAAATGAAGACCATCATCTTTCACTTCAATCACACATAGTTCAGTGACAATCAAATCGACCTTGCGATATCCTGTCAGTGGTAAACTACATCTCTTCTTAATCTTAGGAATACCTTTATTCGTATGCGTTGTTGCAATGATCACACGTTTGGCACCTTCAACAAGATCCATGGATCCTCCCATACCTGGAACGAGTTTTCCAGGTATAATCCATGATGCTAAAGAACCTTCTTCATCAACTTCAAGTGTGCCTAATACGGTGACATCTAAATGACCGCCACGAATCATAATAAATGATAACGCAGAATCAAAGAATGCAGCATGTTTTTTCACAGTGGCAAACTGACCGGATGGATTGGTTAAGTGAACACATACCTCTTCATTGGAAGCTAATGGTCCAAGACCTACAATCCCGTTTTCACTCTGTAAGTAAATGTCTGAATCTTGAGGAATATAATTGGCTACCATCGTTGGTATACCTATACCTAAATTGACTAAATAACCTGGTTTTAACTCTTTTGCCACGCGTCTTGCGATAAACTCTTTAGGATCCATCATGATGATACCTCCACTAAATAGTCTATGAAAGGATGTGGTGTAATCACATGTTCAGGATCAATGTCTTGGACGCGCTTTTCAACACATGCGATCACCGTATCACCGGCCATCGCCATTGTTGGATTAAAGTTTCTAGCCGAACCTTTATAAATTAAATTGCCTTTTTCATCGCTTTGATATGCACAAATTAATGCTAAATCAGCACCTATAGGTTCTGATAAGATATAAGGAACTCCTTTAATCGTAATAATTTCTTTTCCTTCTTCAACAGGTGTATGAATACCAGTAGGAGATAGGATGCCACCAAGACGACCTGCATATGCTCTAATCTGTTCAACAAATGTTCCTTGTGGAATCAGTTCAACTTCGATTTCTTTTTCACTCATCAATTTACCTGCATTGGGGTTTGTTCCAATGTGGGTGACAATCAGTTTTTTGACTTGATGATGTAATAATAATTTACCGACACCTTTTTCAGGGTAGCCAGCATCATTACAGATAATGGTTAAATCTTTAACTTGGGACTCAACAATCCAATCAATTAATGGTTCTGGTGTCCCACAGGTTAAAAACCCACCAACCATAATATGCATACCATCTTTAAGTAATGCTATAAAAGATTTCTTATCGATCCATTTATTCACACATGATCTTCCTTTCTTGGCATAAGCATGGCTTCTCCTGTTACGGCGCATTCATTGTTTTCGTTAAACACTTCCGTTGTAAAGATGACTCTATTTTTTTCTGGAATAATGTCTTTTGTAGTTATCACAACCTTGAGGGTTGTATTGGGATAAACAGGTTTTAAAAACTTAAGGGTTTGTGAACAGTAAATCATGCCACCACCTGGGTATTCACTACCAAAAACTTTTGAAAAAAGTGATCCGATGAGCATACCGTGCACAATAGGTTTCTTAAAGACTGTTTTCGCACAGTAATCTTCATCAAAATGGGCTAAATTGTAATCGCCAGTTACTTCTCCAAAAAGCTTAATATCGTTCGATGTTATCACTCTGTCATAGCTTTTTTGTTCACCTAAATTGAAATATTTAATCATGTTATGCCTCCTTTTTGGCAAAAAAATAAGAGAACTGTGTTAACAGCTCTCCATTTATGTTCAAAATGGCAATGAAGGAGGTGTATCCTCAATCATCAAGGTCGGTTGTATGGACATACATCCGAGCTTTCGGCGGCATACTCCTTCGATTGATCAAATGAATGTCCATTCTTTGCTTGATCACCTACACTGTAGACCGCACCTCTGTATCGTATCTATATTCATTATATATGATTGATGAAAGCGCTGTCAATGACATTTCGATAATTTTACTAAAGTAAAACGATTAAATCATATAACAGATGCTTATGCTAGTTTACAAAACATAAAAATGGGGTTATACTGGAGATATAAATATATAAGGAGGATTCATGCATGAAAGGTTTTATCAAATTTAGTGATGATTTACCCTTGATTATCAAGATTCTTCTCGCATTGTTCGGTAGCTTTTATTGGGCTATTTATCGTATCATTAAAGGTATTGACACAAATAATAGTACGCTCATTATTTTAGGCATTCTTGCTTTTCCACTTGCTCCGTTTTTCATTATTATTGATTTCGTTTCACTGATTCTTCACAATAAACTTGTTTGGCTAGCTTAATTCATTAAAACAAAATGGCGGTTCAAAGCGAACCGCCATTTTTTTCATGACCTTCAAATTTCATCAGCTGTTCAGTTAATACTTTTTTCAGTGGTTCAAAGAGCCAGTAAATCGTAATAAAATTGGATACTGCCATCACCATTTCAAAAGGTAAGTCCATCACGAGATATGTCCAAAATGGCGCATTGGTTATGAAGACCGCAGGTGGGATAAACATCCAGCCATAAACAAAACCAAAGAAGAATCCAATCAGTGCTAATCCTAAACTCGAATTGACTTTCTTTAGAAATGTTGAAAGACTGATGGGGATGAGCATCCATGCCACATACATGAAAGGAATGTGGGTTGGTAGAACAGAACCAAAAGGTGATAATAAATTATAAGCAATAATATGAATGGTAATGATCAATGTGGTTCTTCTGAACCCCAGTACTTTCGCATATAAAACAATGAGTAATGTCGAAAATTGAATATTGGGTAAGACAGATAATGCCAATTGTTGCACAAAAAGAACCGCTGCACAAATCGCGATTAATGCGGTATCTTTAATTGCTTTATGGCTTAAACTCACGTCATCACTCCCATATTGTTTCATAACAGATCATAAATTGATCACCGTCTTGAAATGGTATATTACTAGGACCCATAGTTGTGAGTCTTTTTTCACCATCATCATATGTATAAAAAGCAAGAAAATAGTCTGTCCAATTGGTCATCACAGAAAAATCCTCTCCTGTAATACCTAAAATAACTTTTCCTTTAGCACCTGGTGTTGTAAATGAATACGAACACGTTTCATCAGGTTGATACATTTGAGTCGCACATGTTAAATCAAAATGTCTATCTAAGATATCGTAAAAGGAATCACCCTCAATATAAGCGAGCTCTCCTTCAAAAACAGTATCTTGATGTTCATCGGTTATATAAAGGTAGATTGAACCTTCATCAGTTGATACATTCTCAACTGTTAGTAATCTAATGGTAACCAGTGCAACCAAGATGACCATAACCGATATCATGATTTTCACTTTAACATGTGACACGTCAATCGCTTCCTATTCGTTAATAGATAGATGCCATAAATTTAAAACAGGTGATGACCAGGAAAAATGCTGATCGCGGTAAATCTTATATAATGCTAATGCTGCGAACGCTTGTGGTGTCGAAAATGCCATATCATCATTTTCATCATTTAAAAGATATTTAAAGCCGTCTTCTCCTATAAAGGTCATTAAGGCTTCAACTAAATCCATATCATCTTTCGTATATGATTCACCTCTGGGATCTTCACCTACTGCATATAAACCAATAATAGCTTGTGAGGTTGATGATGCATTTGCACTTCCCCATGATGTGATACCATCTTTGGTTTGAGCATTTTTAATATAATCAATCATATTTTGTTGATAGGTTTGAACCAAAACTTCGTTTTGGATCGATGAAATCGCACCTAATGCCATACCTGCATAATCAGCATCCATATATTCAGGTAAGTTGTTCACTAAATAGTTGGCTACTGTCATTCTATTCTCTGATGAAGCATCACCAAATAATAGGTCAAGTGTATTCATATAAGTAACTGCTTCATAAGGGTTAGCTGGTGTTAACGCTAGAAGTGCTGCTTCAGTATCACCTGTCGCTAAACCAAACGCTTTTTGAATAAGGGCTGTTCTAAACTGATTACCAATCGTATCATTTGCTAAAGGTGGGTAATTTAGACCATCCAATGATGCCCATGTATAACCATAAAGATCAAGTTGTATCAAGGCTGATAAAACATACTGATTGATACCTTCTGTACTGATGTACTCCGAACGAAATCCATCTGTAAAGTCAACTAACCACTGATCAATCGTTACATCAAGTTCTGATAACATTGTTGATTCGATAAATGAAATCACCATATCCTCTTCATAGGTAATTTGATCAATCCCAACCATACTCATTTCATCATTGACGTAAAGACCTAAATAGTAATTATAGGTAATGCCATACTCTTTAGGATAAAACCCTTCAATACCATTGATCATCACACCCCACTGTGAGGTTGAATAATCGATATCAAGTTCTTCATCCATGAGTTCAAAGACAGATAACGTTGTATCCTCTGGATAATTGATTTCATGTGTTGAAATAACTTCACCAGATAAATCTTTGATCTCTACAACAAACGATGCTTCTTCTGCTTGACATCCAGCAAGCACGACTAAGCTCAAGAAAAATAAGACGATAAACCATACTTTTTTCATGCAAAACTCTCCTTTTCTCAAATAAAAAACCATACCTTTGGGGTATGGAAATAGACAAAAAGAGGACTTTTGCCCGTCTCAACCCCAGAAGATGACTTCGTTTTGACATCAGTGGTAGGTCTCCCGGCTTAACATCATCCTAATTTGCACCTTCCCGCTAAAGCAGTGGTCAATTGCATTTCGTCCGTATCACGGTTGCTGGGACAGCTCAAGAATATCACTTGATTCCCTGTTATGCTCATCTGAGCACCATCATGTCGATTCGATTAACTTCATTATAAGTCATAAATAGCGATAGTACAAGGCTTTTTTACTTTTTTATAATGAATCTATTTTTCCTCATTTATTTTCAAATGATTATAAACTTTTTTGAGTAAATGATCTCGTGTTTGAGTGATTTCTTCCATCAAATTTTTAACCTGCAAATCATATTGATAGCGTGCGATATCATCGGTTAAACCAGGCAGGTTAATCATCACATTCATTAAGGCTCCTATACCACCTGAAGAAAGGGATAGAACCGCAACCCCTAAATCAGAAATGGTTTGCTTATTACCATAGGTTAAAATATAGTCTAATTGATGAATGGCAGATAATGAAAGGGTTGCTACCTTAAGGGGAACCATAATGCCCTCAAGGGTTGCTTCCTGGATCTTTTGATCCCTGATCAGTCTTTCTCCTTCAGTTTCTTTAGGCATCTTATATGCACTCATCATCATGTTAAAAGCTTCTGTATCAAGATCAATTAGTTGTAATAAAGCATACTTAATCGTTTCAAGTGAAGCAATGACATCTTTAAACTCGAGTTGAATAGCTGGATCTAATGCAAGAAACTTCTTTTTATCAACGGTTAAATGTCCAACCATACGAGCGAGTGCAACACCCATGGCTGACATGCATGATGACACAGAGCCACCACCTGGCGCAGGTGATTTGCTATCAACAGCACTTACAAATTCTTTAACGTTTAATTCAACTAATTTCATATGTTTTCCCTCACAATCTTTTGATGATGTACGACACATTGTCCTTTGATATAGACATCTGAAACATGATTGATACCAAAATGATAAAGTATATAACTCAAGTTGGGTGCATCTAGTAAGATGATATCTGCATCTTTTCCAACTTCTAAAGAACCTTTTGAATGGTCAAGTCCTAAATGATATGCAGGATTGATGGTTGTTGCGTTTAGCACTTCAGCAGGTAAGAGTTTCATATAGTTCGATGCTAACTGCATAATGAGTTGAAAATTCTCCGTAGGACAAGACCCTGGGTTATAATCTCCAGCAATCGATAATGCTACATCATGATCAATCATCTTTCTTGCATTGGCAAATCCTTTTTTCAAATAGAATGATGTTCCTGGTAAAACATTTGCTACTGTGTTTGATTGACCCAGCTTGATGATATCTTCATCAGAAATCGCCATCAGATGATCAACCGATGAACAACCTAACTCAACACCAAGTCCAGCACCACCTATGGGATGAATCTCATCAGCATGCATCTTGATACGAAAACCATAGTGTTTGGCTTGTGTTAAGATTCTCTTAGTCTCTTCAATAGAGAATACACCTTCTTCACAAAATACATCTACGGCTTGTGCTAAATTGGTTTCACTAAGCCATTTTATATCATGAAGCATCTCTTTGATATAATCTTCTCTACGGTCTAAATACTCTTTAGGTACCGCGTGTGCACCCATATATGTTGATAGAACACAAACCGGGTGTTCATCGTTTAATCGTTGATTGACTCTAAGTTGTTTAGTTTCACATTCCAAGCATAATCCATAGCCACTTTTTGATTCAACAGTTGTCACAC
>DAOTHC010000037.1:0-8218 GCA_035447465.1 Acholeplasmataceae bacterium | reverse complement strand
GTTTTAAAAGACAAAGGGATTTCAAAACTCATTTCAAAACCAGGGAATGAGCGTCATGAAGTCTATCTCAAGCGTATGGGCTTTATGAAGTCAGAGAATAACCTTTACATCAAGTCACTTTAATTTTTCATAAAATGAATACAAAGGATTGCCTTTATCTCTTCTTTTGATATAATAGATAAGGGCACACCAAAGAGTCTCCTTAACATAAGAGGGGACTCTTTTCTTTTAAAAACAAAGGAGGATATCATGGCAAAATACATCTTTGTAACAGGGGGCGTAGTTTCAAGTCTTGGGAAAGGCATCACAGCTTCAGCGATTGGACAGCTATTAAAAAGCAGAGGACTGAAGGTGTTCATGCAAAAGTTTGATCCCTATATTAATGTTGACCCAGGTACGATGAGTCCCTATCAACACGGGGAAGTTTTCGTGACCGAAGATGGTGCAGAAACCGATCTTGATTTAGGGCACTACGAGCGTTTTATTGATGAAAATTTGAATAGACACTCCAGTATCACAACCGGAAAGATCTATCAAACCGTACTCAAAAGAGAACGTCGCGGTGACTATTTAGGTGCAACCGTTCAGGTGATTCCACATATCACCGATCAGATCAAGAAAAAACTGATCGATGTTGCTAAACATACACAACCCGATGTCGTGATCACTGAAATAGGTGGAACCGTTGGTGACATTGAGTCGCTACCGTTTTTAGAAGCCATCAGACAAGCTAGACGTGATTTTGGCTACAATAATACCCTCTATATCCATAATACCCTCGTGCCTTATTTAAAAGCAGCAAATGAAATTAAAACAAAACCTACACAACACTCCGTTAAAGAATTAATGAGCCTTGGTATCCATCCAGATATCATTATGTTACGTTCAGAAATTGCTATCACACAAGAACAAAAAGAAAAGATTGCACTTTTCTGTGACGTACAAAAAGATGCCGTTTTTGAATCATTAGATGTTGATGTTTTATATGAAGTGATCATTAATCTATATAAACAACATGTTGACGAATGGATTATCAATCATTTTGGTTATACGCTTCCTGAAGCGAATATCAAGCCATGGGAAGATTTGGTTTATCGTATTAAACACCTAGAAGGTGAAGTCAATATTGCTTTAGTCGGAAAGTATGTTAAACTTCACGACGCCTATTTATCTGTCTCTGAATCATTAAAACATGCTGGCTATTTTCATAAAAAGAAAATCAATATCAAATGGATAAATGCTGAAGAAGTTGATGCGTCCAATATTGAAAGCTATGTTAAAGACGCTGATGGTATTTTAGTACCAGGCGGATTTGGTGCCAGAGCTACTGAAGGTAAACTAGCAGCTATCACATATGCAAGAACACATAACATTCCATTTTTAGGTCTTTGTTATGGCATGCAACTTTCCGTCATTGAATACGCACAAAATGTGTTACATCTTTCAGGAGCTAGCTCAACAGAAATTGATCCCAATACCCCACATCCCGTCATCTCTCTTCAAAGAGGACGCTTATCTGATGAAGATTTAGGTGGTACACTGCGTTTAGGTCTTTACGATTGTGAGATTAAAAAGGGAACGAAAGCATACGATGCCTACAACGAAACCCTCATCAAGGAAAGACATCGTCATCGTTACGAATTTAATAATCAATATTTAGAACAGTTCGAAGAGTCTAAAATGATTATTTCAGGATTTAACAGCGAGTATCAACTTGTTGAAATGATTGAACTGGAAGACCATCCATGGTTTGTTGCAGTTCAATTTCATCCAGAATTTTTATCACGTCCCCTACGTCCTCATCCACTTTTTAGAGACTTTATCGGAGCGACCATCAAAACTAAAAAATCTTAAGCGATGTGAACGGTTACAAACCCCAATTTCGTTGCTAAATCATATCGTTTGTAATATAATAGAGTGTGACAAATTCCAAGGAGGAAAAAGAATATGGCAGTCGTATCAGCAAAAGAAATGTTACTTAAAGCACGTCAAGAAGGTTATGGCGTAGCTCAAATTAACATTAACAATTTAGAATGGATTAAAGCTGTTTTAACAACAGTAGAAGAATTAAAGTCACCAGTTATCTTAGGTGTATCTGAAGGTGCAGCTAAATACATGGGTGGTTACAGAAACGTTATGGCAATGGTAAGAGAATTAGACAAGTTCTACAACGTATCAGTTCCAGTTGCAGTTCATCTTGACCATGGTACATACGAAGGTGCATACAAAGCACTTGAAGCAGGATTTACATCTATCATGTTTGATGGATCACATTATCCATTTGAAGAAAACTTAGCTAAAACTAAAGAAATCGTTGCAGCATGTCATGCAAAAGGCGTTTCAGTTGAAGCAGAAGTTGGTTCAATCGGTGGTGAAGAAGACGGCGTTATCGGTATGGGTGAAGTTGCAGATCCAAAAGAATGTCAAGTGATTGCAGCAACTGGTGTCGATATGTTCGCAGCAGGTATTGGTAATATCCATGGTAAATATCCAGCAAACTGGCCAGGTCTTCGTTTTGATGTCCTTGAAACAGTTGCAACAGTAACTAACGGTGTTCCACTTGTTTTACACGGTGGTACAGGTATCCCAGCTGAACAAGTTAAGAAAGCTATTTCAATGGGCGTTTCTAAAATTAACGTTAACACTGAACTTCAATTAGCATTTGCAGATGCTACACGTAAGTACATTGAAGCAGGTAAAGACCTAGAAGGTAAAGGTTTTGACCCAAGAAAGCTTTTAGCGCCAGGTTATGAAGCTATGAAGAAGGTTATTAAAGATAAGTTAGAAATGTTTGGCTCTGTTAATAAAGCATAAAGTAGGTGAGAAACATGCGTGATGAAAAAATTTATCACGAGTATGCCAATTGGAAAATTGAAAATCATGAATTGCTTACATATTTGGTTGAAAACAATTCAGATTTAATTCAACGCTTTAGACATGTCATCGATGTGACAGATTACCTTTACGATAAACTGATTGATGATGTGACCTATTCAGAGGATGAAGACCACATTTTTGAAACAGGATTTTATTATCTTTTTGATCAAATCGAAGAAATAACAACATTACTTAAAAAAGCGTATCAAAACAATGTTCAGGATTTAGAGAAAAGAGCAAAAGATGTTAATCTTTTACTTTCAACAATCGATTTTCAAAATG
This sequence comes from Acholeplasmataceae bacterium, assembly GCA_035447465.1. Taxonomy (GTDB): domain Bacteria; phylum Bacillota_I; class Bacilli_A; order Acholeplasmatales; family Acholeplasmataceae; genus Peloplasma. The sequence continues at coordinate 5,059 of DAOTHC010000037.1, read as the reverse complement.
AGTTATTAGGCGTCGAAAACTTTGAACAAAAGGATTTAGACAGACTCGTAGAATTTGAACAAGCTGTTTTAGATAAACTTGAAAAGAAGGAAAATGTTCCTTATGAAATGTTTGATCATTTAGATTCAATCAGCTATGAAATATTTAATAAACTCAATGTGGAATATTATCCCATTGATGATATCTTCTTAGAAATAGCTGATGAGTTAGGTATTCTATAAACTAAGGGGCTGTAACGAAATGAAGATTTAATTTTCTTCATGGACGTATCAGTCCTTTTTCTTTACGTGAGTTTCTTTTTTGTGGAAAATTTGAACAAATCGACTGTTTTTATGCATGTTTAAAAGAGATCTGTTAAAAAATCTTAGTTTTCCAGTGGATAACTATTGGGTGATTCGGTACTTTTTATTGTGAAATTTCTTTAGATTGTATCCGATGGCGATGAGATAGAACTCAAACTTGACATTCTGAATACCTCTGCGCTTAAATCTTCTAAAGCCCACCTGTTCTTTGATGATCCCGAACGCACCTTCAACCTGAATTGAACGCTGAATTCTAAGCTCTATGCCGAGTTCTGAATTCAAGTTCTCAATGACCTCTTTTTGATACGCCATGTTTTCGTCATTGATCTCTTTGGTTTTGCCATCGGGTAACTCATAGACATCATTTCCCCGTCTGTTTGTATACTTAAACGTGAGCCGTTCACCGTTTCTGGCGATATAGTCTTGACCATCTTTGACTAAGCCCAACGTGAAGTAGGGATCCTGCATGCGCTTTTTATCCGTCGTGTCCTTGCTGTACATGTTATACTTCTGATAGAGTTTCATCTCGTGAGCCTTGAGGTAGCGATAGTTAGTAAGCCCACCGTACCCCGCGTCCGCGACGGGATACTCCGGATAAAAACCGTAGGCTATCTTGTATCCCTCCATCATCGGAATGAAGGTTTGATAGTCGTTTCTGTCCTGAAAGATGTCTAGGTAAAGTATGTATTCATCCGACACGCCGATTTGCACGTTGTATCCAGCTTTTAACTGACCGTTTCTCATGTGGTCTTCCTTCATGTGCATAAAGGTCGCGTCGTGATCCGTTCTCGCACAGGAATTTCGCTCCGGACCGATGATAGCTATGGCGTCGTTGTATTCGTTGAGCTTGGTATAGTATTCAAGAACCTTTTCATAATCCATCTGTAAGGCTGTCTTTCGTGTTCCTTTACCGTAGACAAAGGCCATCTCCGAACGTTCAATTTCTTTTTCTAAGAATTCTAATATCCGTTTCAAATAGTCAGCGTCATAGGTATCATACACGGGAAAAAAGATGCCCATCTCTTGATAGTGGTCATTCAGTTTCAGGATTTGTTTGGTCATTTTGTGATAGAGCTTATCCCTAAACTTTTCGATAGAGCCCTTCCAGATGAACTTATACTTGTTCGCGTTCGCTTCGATCTTCGTCCCATCGATGTAAAGTCTTTGTGTATCAATCTTTTCTTTGTCGATGAGATATTGGTTCAGATCGTAGAAGATGTTTTCTATCCGATCTTTTAAACGATGCCTCATGAACTCGCTGATCGTCTGATGGCTTGGCTTAAGCTCATCTGTGAGCCACATAATACGAATGTCATGTTGTGCAGCCTTTGCCATTTCTCTTAGACTCGTGATGTTTTCCATCTGACAAAACAGGATCAATTTGAGCATGTTGACGGGATTATAGCCAATCCTACCTGATCGAGGTTCAGCTACGATGTATTGTTTTAAATCAATCCTCCGAAATACTTCGTCAAATGTTCGCACCTCACTATCAAATGGTATTTTTATATCAAATGATAGTGGTAATTTTAACTGTTTTGGGTTAAAATATCCTTGTAAATAATTGGGTTTTTGCATACTTCAATTATACCAAAAAACCACTCTGGCTTCCAGAGTGGCTTTTTTGTTGTTGAGGCTGAAACTATTCTATTTCGTTACAGTCCCTTTTAATAGTTTTGTTGAAGCCAGGTAATGGTTTCTCTTAATGTTTGTTCAAGTGGTTTTGGTGTCACATGCAAGCTGTTAACCATGATAGTGTGATCATAGTGATAGTTTTCTTGAATGGTTGTGATCATCATTTGTGAATATTTTTTAGAGAATATGATAGCAAATCTGACGAGCCATGTTGGCAATGTAAAGATTAACTTTTTCTTTCCAGTTATCTTTTTGATAGCCATATATAATTCTTTAATCGTGATATCCTGTCCTGACAAAATCATATGATTGATCTGATTGATGCGTGAGGCTTGATAAATGGCACGACTCACATCTTCAACATCAATGAAATTATACCCGCCACGTACTGAAAAGAGGCATCGATGTCTGATGGCATGTAAAATCTCGCGTCCTGCAGCACTGGGTTTATAATCATGGATGCCTATCACAGCAGATGGATACAAGATGATACCATTAAGACCTTGTTTCATGTGCTCAATGACATAATTGGTTGCTGATGCTTTTGATGATTTATAATATGATTTATGATCATCAACATCAATGACAAGAGGTTCTTTGATATGACCTCTTTTTTCTTTAGCTATGACGTCAACACTTGATATATATACAAAACGACAATTCTTTTGTTTAGCAATCTGTACGAGACGTTTGGTCAACTGTAGATTAGTTCTAAAGGTATTCATGATATCTTGATTCATTAAATCAATATAAGCAGCACAATGGATAATGACATCATGTTCATGAATAGCTTGATCTAAAAAGTTATCATCAAATGTTTGACTGATCCTCATATCACATGATAAACCTTCGAGTGAACGATCAATACGACGAACAAGAACTCTAACGTCTTCATTTTGATTTAATAAGTACCTTGTGACATTGTTTCCTATATGGCCGGTTGCTCCTGTGACAATATACATAGTTTTACTCATTTCTTAAGCATAAAATAGGATCTTTCGTTGAAGCGATGCGTGCGGGTAATATACTAAATAGGCTTGTCAATAACGTACTCATCAAAATTAATAGTAGTGCATAAACAAATGGTAGTTTAGATAGATTTGAAATATCAGTAATGTTATAAAGATACAGATTGAGTAAAGGAATGAGTGCATAACTTAGAATAATACCTAGAACACCTGCAAAAAATCCAATCAATAATGCTTCAGCATAAAAGATCATACCAACATCTTTTCTTCTAGCGCCAATTGCTCTTAAAATACCGATTTCTTTCGTACGTTCAATAACTGATGTGTAACTCATGATACCAATCATGAGGTTAGAAATAAGAAGTGATATACCTGAGAAAACCAAAAGAATGGTTGTGGTCGCATCAATCGCAACCCGCATTGTTGATAAACCAATACCGGCAACATCTAAAGGCTCAATTTGATCATTGATGGGAATATCATTATTATATGATTTGAGATATCTCATGATCACATCTTTATCTTCAAAACTTCGTGAGTAAATGGTATAAGCAATTGGGTATATGCCGTATCCGAGTTCACGTAAGAACGATTCTTTTTCAGATGATGTTGAAAAAGAAGAACCATCTAAAACAGAGTTTAGTGTTAGCATTTGAGAAGCAACGATATGTGAAGTCGATTCAGCATTTAACATCACGTCAGCCAAATGCTTTGTGTAATAAAAACCAGCATTCAATAAATCAAGACTGAAATCTTCTTTAATTCTTAGGATTCCAACAACATCAATGTCAAGTGATAGCGCATGTTGATAAGCATCATCTTTATCCTTTTCTTGATAATAGGTACCATCAAAATCATAAAAAGCATTGTTAGGTAACCATTTGATATCGAGCGATAAAAAGTCATCGAATGATAGATTACTTTGTGTCGATAAACCCAGTTTTTCAACAACATCTTTTGACATTCGATTATATCTATCCACAATAACAACGATTTCATTTTTTGAATCATCAGGAAGTCTTCCTTCCAAAAGATCGAAATACGTATTTAAATAAGATGAATCGACAGGAAGTTGTAAAAAGGTATCATCGGTTAGATGAATCTCAGAAGTATTTATGCCAAACCAATGATGGGTACCGAAATTATAATGAATACTATCATAAAGTGAATCATCCATCTGTTTGACATGATCGTAATAATCTTCTGTGAGCGTGTTAATCGTTTGAAATTCATATTGAATATTTCTTGGATAGACTACATCATCTTCACCAAATAAGGGCAAGTTAGGTTGATATTTCTCATCGAAAAAAGGAATAACAGCACTGACGCGTTCCACACGTATAGGAAATGCATTTAATGTTTCTGTTTTTCTAAGTTCAATAAATGAATCAAAACCATAAGCAACTGCAATGACCAATGTCATACCTAGCATACCTATGCTCGCAGCTAATATGATTAAGAGTGTACGATACCAACGTTTCATTAAGTTTTTAAATGACAACATGAATGAAACACTTAATGACATTTTTGATAAAGTATTCGATACTGACTTGTCTACAGAATGATGTTCATCTTTCATGACATGATCATTCATAATAGATCCATCATCCATCGTAATGATACGATCACCATAAGATTTAGATAACTGTTCATGGTGAGTCACCATGAGCACAAGTCGATCTTTGCTGATCTCTTTAAGTATCGTCATAATTTCTAAAGTTGATTGATGATCCAGTGAACCTGTAGGTTCATCAGCTAAAATGATCTTTGGCTCATTAACGAGCGCCCTTGCAATAGCTGCTTTTTGTTGCTGTCCACCTGATAACTGATTAGGTTTATGATGTGATAGTGATTCTAGATGAACTGATTTCAAAGCAGCTTTTGCTTTTTCAATTTGTTGCTCAGTATCAAAACCAGCTAACTTAAGCGGCATCATCACATTCTCTAAAATCGAAAGATGAGGAATCAAATAAAAACTTTGAAAAACAAAACCTATCGATTGATTTCGGTAATCGTTCCAATTAGATTCAGTATAGTCATCAGTATGAACACCATTTAAAAAAAGCGAGCCCTCATCGGGATGATCAAGACCACCTATGATATTGAGTAATGTCGTTTTTCCACAACCCGATGGTCCCACAATAAAGACAAATC
>DAOTHC010000036.1:0-8219 GCA_035447465.1 Acholeplasmataceae bacterium | reverse complement strand
TGTATCTGTTGAGCTTACACCTGATGTAAATGGGTGTGCACTTTCCTTGAGTAAACCAGCAGTACGATCATATTTGAACACATCCATTAAATATTGTGAGAACTTAATTTGTTGTTCACGTGGATAAACAGCATGTGTCAATTTGCGACTGAATTTGTTTTTTTGAGCTGTGACTTCTTTAACAAAAGGAACGAGTTCTTCTTTAAGAGTATTAAAGAATTGGTCATATTCTTTTGAGGTAAAACCTTCTTCAAATTCATCAAGTAAAATATCATAACCTTTAAGTTCATCGGTTTCTAAATACTTAACTTGTTTTTTCTTGAAGTCAACGATTTTCTCTAAAGTTGGTGCATAAAGTTCAAAGTTATTTTCATTTTTTGCTTTAGACCAGATGTGAGATGCTTGCGATGTCAACACCTGATGAGCAATGAGTTCATCTTTAGGTACGAGTTTAATCAAACGTAAATCTTTATAGACACGCTTAATTTCAACCTTTAAGTCAGCATCTTGAAGATCTTGAAGATGTTGATACAAATAATCAATCGCTGCAATGTATTCAGGAGAAGACTCGATCTGATACATTTCTTCTGCCATCACTTGAAATTGTTTCGTTCTATAGTCAATTGATTTTTCTGGAGCTTCGGTTTCTTGATCCCAACTCATCAACCAACCAAAATAACGATACGCAATAATCTTCTTGCGGTACGCTTCATACGTCTTGATATAGTTTTCCATAAATTTACCTCTTTCTTTCAAAACCATTATAACATGGTCATTTCATGAATGTCTCAATTCACATAATATCTCACAAGAATACGAGTGTTGCAATACTGAAATAAATCACTAGCGATACGATATCGTTTAGTGTGGTCATCAGTGGTCCTGATGCTGATGATGGATCTTGGTCATGTCTGTGCAATATCATCGGAATAATCACACCTAAGAATGACGATACAAACATGGATGCCATCATCGCTCCAAAAACGACTAACCCCATTTGGTATGGTAATATATTTGTCTGTGATGGGAATAAAACTAGAAATAAGGTTACGAAAAGAAAAGCTGCAAAACCTAAGAGTGCACTGTTAATGAGGCCAACTAACATTTCTTTAAGCACATGATTTTTAGGAATATGTTTACCATCAAACTCATTTTTATTGATACCTAAAATAGTTACAGCAAGCGCTTGTGTACCTATATTACCTGCCATCCCTAAAATCAGTGGTTGAAAGAAAACAATGATTGTTACCGTCTGTAGCGTGTTTTCAAATACTGATAAAAGACTAGCTGTTAATAGATTTAATACAACAGCAATCATCAGCCAAGGAAGTCTTTGTTTTGTTCTTTCAAATGCAGTAGATGATGATTCATAATCACTTAATAAAGCCATTTTCTGATAATCATCTTCGGTTGCATCAATGATTTCATCAAAGATATCATCAGCTGTTACAATACCGATGACGTGCTCATCTGAATCTAAAACAGGTATTACATTTCTGTCATAATCAACAACTGTTTGTATCGCTTTTTCAATGGATTCTTGATCGTAAACAAACTGAAAATCATCAATCATAATCTTCTTAAGTGATGAATTACTTCGTGCCATAATCAAATCTTTTAAGTCGATTAAACCCACGATACGTTTGTCATCATCGATCACAAAAAGTGTATCGATATAATCAGTTTCTTTTGAATTTTTAATGACATGATCAGTAGCTTCTTTAATCGTATCATCGATTGATATCGTTAAGAAATCTGTTGACATGATGGAAGCTGCTACATCTTCATCATATTGCAATAGTAACGATATGGTCTTCGCTTTAACCTTTGATAAAAGTGCCATCATGTCAGGTTGTAGAGAAGGATCAATATCTTCAATAAATTCTTTTAAGTCATCTGATTCAAGATTTCTTAAAAGTGATTTTTTACGAGGTTCTTCTAATCGATTGATCAAATCAATTTGGTCTTCGCTATCGAGTTCAACAAACATATCGGTTAACTTATCGATATGAATGAGCGAGATTAAACGCTTCTTTTCAAGATCATCACACAGTGGATAATAAAGTGCTAAATCATATGCGAAGAGTGGTTTAAGATCTTTCTTGAGTTGTTCATCGGAGTGCTTAAAATTCAGTCTTTTAATCATAATAGCCCTCCTAAGATCAACGTTGCTAAACCAAAATAAATCACTTGTGCAGTGACGTCAATCAACGTTGTAATAAAGGGACCTGATGCAACCGCTGGGTCAAATTTCAAGGAATGTAGTGTCAGTGGAATGATAATAGCTAGTACAGGTGCAATCATCACAGTTAACCAGAGTGCTAAACCAACTACAAGTCCGATTAGGAGAGGTTCTGTCGTTAATGACGTATTGATCATCGCGAATATATTGGTCATGATAAAGGCAATTAAGCCAATGACAAAACCATTCATCATACCCGTTAAAATCTCTTTAATGGAATTCTTGAGTAGACCTTTTTCATGGGTTGATAGCATTTGTAGTGTGACAGCTAATGTTTGTGTTGCAACATTACCTGCAGATCCTAAAATCAATGGTTGAAAGATAATTAAAATAGCAACAGCTGTTACAATGCTTTCAAATTGTCGTGTAATCAGAGCGATCGGTAATGAAATGATCAATAGTGTGAGTAACCAAGGAATACGATGTAAGGCTGTCTTGACAGGACTCGATGTTTCATCTGTTTCAGGAAGAGCAGCTAACTTTTCAAAGTCTTCTTGTGCTTCTTCTTGATAAACATCAAGTGCATCATCTAAGGTAATCATCCCTAATAATTCACCTTGTTCATTGATAACAGGCATTTCATAAATAGCATAATTTCTAATATTTTGAATCGTCTTGGTGATAGGATCGGTGTCAATAGAGAAAGGATATTCTTCAATCAGTTCCGATACTTGGCAAGGCGTTTTAGCTTTGAGCAAATCTTTTAGAGCAATAGCACCTAAATAATGTTGTTTTTCATCAGCAACAAAAATGGTGTTAATCGATTCAACTAAATCAGCCTCTTTAATCACTTTTTTAGTTGCTTGTTTAACATCCATATCAGGTGGTACCACCACATATAGATTGGTCATCACAGATCCTGTGACATCTTCTTCATATTGAATCAGTTCTTTAATGTCTGAATCTTCTGATAACTGTTCTAAAAGTTCTTCTTGTTCATCCTGGTCTAACTCTGTGATGATGTCAACGGCATCATCAGGTTCCATCATTTCAACAATTTCAACCTGTTTTGAAATATCGAAATCTGTTAGAACGTCCTTTGCATCATCAATTTCAAGATATGAGACGAGTTCAGCAAGCTTTTCATTTGGCAGCAACTGATAAACAACATCTTTTTCTTCATCATTAAGTTCAACAAACAATTCTGCTAAATCATGCGCATGGATATCATCTAAAAATGATCTTAACGCTTTTTCATCATGTTGTTCGATTAATCCTTTAAGCATATGCTCACTCCTCCCTCATAAGTTTTTGTGTATATGTTACATTATATGATACGTCCAAAGAGCATCCCCGCTGTTTTCAGCGTTAAAATAATGGTCTCCTTAGATTCTTTTTCAATTTTTAGTACACCATTAAACTCATCTTTTTCAAGTATGACAAAACGATCATGTAACTTTAAATGGTACTGATTTAAGTATATGAGTAAATCTTTATGATCAATGACTCTTAGTAATTCAAAAACCTGATTGGGTTTCGCATCACTGAGTGCAAACACAACGACATCTTTCATTTTTCCATGGATATCAGGAATAGGATTGCCGTGTTGACAATAGTCAGGTTTACCTAAATAATGATACAGTTTCTCTAATACTTCTGGACTTGTTGCGTGTTCAAGCATTTCTGCATCCTCATGAACATTTTCCCATGAGAAACCTAGTTTTTCAGTTAAAAAGACTTCCCAAATACGATGAGCTCTAATCATTCTGATCGCAACATCCTTACCCTTTTTGGTTAGGGATATTCCTTTGTATGGAACAAAAGAAACCAAATGCTTTTTCTCGAGTTTCTTAATCATTTCATTGACACTTTGATCAGTAAATCCAAAGCGATCAGCAATATCATTGGATTTAATTAACGCAACATCTTTTTCTACGGTTAACTCATAAATCGTTTTTATATAATCTTCTTCAGCCCTGTTCATACATATCCTCCTAGCCTAATGCAACGTCTAAGACCATCATGACAATAAAACCAACCATAACACCTAATGTCGCGTAATGCGCACCCTTAGGTGTTTGTTTTTGTTGTGCTTCAGGGATTAATTCTTCAACTACAACATAAATCATCGCTCCTGCAGCAAACGCGAGTGCATAAGGCAAAATGACAGAAACGTAAGTGACTAAAATAGCACCTAAAATAGCTGAAATTGGTTCAACCAACCCCGATGCTTGACCTAACATAAACGCTTTGGTTCGACTGACACCTTCTTGACGAAGTGGAATAGCAACAGCTGCACCTTCAGGAAAGTTTTGAATACCAATCCCAATCGCTAAACCCATCGCAGAAAGCGTAGCAGCTGTAACATCGCCTGTGATATATTGAATTGCCCCAAAGGCAACACCAACAGCTAAACCTTCAGGAATATTATGTAATGTTATCGAAAAGACGAGTAAGATATTTCTCTTAAGTTTCGTTGGTAAACCTTCTTTGGTGTGATTAAACCCAAAGTGCACGTGTGGTACAGTTTTATCTGCGATGTATAAGAAAACACCACCTAGCGCAAAACCAATAGCAACCACGATCCAACTGATGACACCTTGTTCATCAGCCATTTCGATAGCCGGTGATAACAAACTCCAAAAACTAGCTGCAATCATGACACCTGATGCAAAACCTAACATCAAGTTAAACATGTTGCGCTGAATATTTTTAAATAAAAAGACGAGTGCAGCACCGAGTGCCGTCATACCCCAAGTAAATGTTGTTCCAATCAATGCTTGTACCCAAACTTCTAAACCCATAAACCATGTCAGCATAGTCAGATCTCCTTTGATAATATATTTTAAGGCTCACCTTAATTTCTTTTTAAGTATAACATGCTTTTTTATGGGTGTCAATAAAAAAGAAGGAAACTATTGAGCTTCCTTCTCTTCGTATTGAAGTTGATATAGATTGTAGTACAAACCACCCAGTTTTAGTAGTTCTTGATGACTTCCCTCTTCCTTAATCTCACCTTTTTGCATGACGATGATTTTATCAGCATGCTGAATGGTAGATAATCTGTGGGCAACAATAAGCATCGTCGAGATGTTCATCATCTTTTCTAATGATTCTTGAATCAAGCCTTCAGTTTCACTATCGATGTTGGCGGTTGCTTCATCTAAGATCATCAGACTTGGTTTATAAACGAGTGCTCTTGCAAAACTGATGAGTTGTCTTTGTCCAGCTGAGAAGTTATTCCCTCTTTCCAATACCACATGATCATAACCATCAGGTAGACGATCAATGAATGTGTTTGCACCAACATATTCAGAAGCACTGATGACCTCTTCTTTGGTAATCGCTTCATCACGAAGTGTGATGTTGTCCTTAATCGAACCCGAGAATAAGAAGACATCTTGTAACATCTGACCAATATGTCGTCTCAATGACGATCTAGTCAATGTCTTAATATCTTTGCCATCAATCAAGATTTGACCTTTTTGAATGTCATAATTACGTACAATCAGTGATAAAATCGTTGTTTTACCAGAGCCAGTTGCGCCTACAAAGGCTACCGTATCACCTGGATTTACTTTAAATGAAACATCTTTTAATACCCATTCATCTTTTATGTAGGAGAACCAAACGTTTTTAAACTCGATTTGACCAGAGAAAGACGTTAAGTCAACTGCATCAGTTTCATCAATGATATCTGGTTTTGTATCAAGAACGTCGAATACTTTTTCTGCGGATGCAAATGCATTTTGTAGTGTATTGAACTGTTCAGCTAACTGTTGGATTGGTTCAAAGAAATCACCAACATAAGCATAGTAGGAATAAAGAATACCAGCTGTCATGAAACCAAGTAATACTTCTTGATAACCAATGTATAAAACTAAGACTGAACCAACCATCGCTAACATATAGACAATTGGACGATAAATACCAAAGACAAGAATTTCTTGTAGATAACTATTTCTTAACTTTAAGCTATGATCTTTAAACTCTTTACGTTTCTTGTCTTCTTGATTGAAGATTTGTGTTACTTTCATACCCGATAAGTTTTCAGATAGGAAGGCATTCACTTCAGAAACGTTTTGTCTAACCCTGCGGTATGAAGCTCTTGAATACTTTCTAAAAACCACGGTTGCAAGGAATACAAAGGGTACCACCATCATTACAAATAATGAAATTTTCCAGTTGATAACAAAGATGACAATGATAATCGCAAATAAATATAAGATATTTCTAATGAGGTTAACTGCAACATTGGTGTACATTTCACTGATGGTATTTGTATCGTTGATAACACGTGTAACGAGTTTACCGACAGGAACTTGGTTAATTTGACCAATGCTTAAGTTTTCAATGTGATTGAACACTTCATCACGAAGTGTGACAACCGTTTTTTGACCGACCTTTTGTAACATGATACCTTGTACGTATGAAATAAACTGTGCAATCGATAAAATGACAATAAAGAAGATCGTTAAATAAATGATAAACTGAATCTTTTCAGACTGTGATAGTGCATCATTGGATACCGTATCAACCGTTAAACCAATTAAGAGTGGTGGAACGAGTTGAACTGCAAGTGATACGATCATCATGATGACAATCCAAAAGAATTCCTTTTTATAAGGCTTTGCATAATGTAGAAGACGTCTTAAGACTTCCTTGTCACTACGTTCACGGGTGTTATCTTTAAAGTCCTTCATGGATGTCACCTCCTTGAACGATCGTTTCAAGTGTTTGGCGTTTTACCATATCTTGATAAAGAGGTGATGTTTTGAGTAACTCTTGGTGTGAACCGATGGCTACCACCTCACCTTGATCGAGTAAAATAATTTTATCCATTCGCTTCACCGTAGAGATACGATGTGCGATGAATATCGTTGTTCTACCCTTACGAATGCGATGCAGGTTTTTAATGATGGCTTCTTCAGTTTTGGTGTCAACTGCAGAAACTGAGTCATCTAAAATCAAAATTTCAGGATTTTTAGTTAATGCACGTGCAATCGAGATACGCTGTTTTTGTCCACCGGATACCGTAACACCACGTTCACCTAAAATCGTATTAAATCCTTCTTTAAATTCAACGATGTTTTCAAATACGTCAGCAAGTTTTGCTGACTCAACAACATCATCTTCTGAAGGTTGATCAATCGAAAAACCGATGTTATTGGTTATCGTATCTGAAAATAAGAAATTATCCTGTGGTACATAACCCATGGTTTCTCTTACTGATTTAATTGATAGATCCATAATGTCATGTCCGTCTAAGAAAATCATGTTCTTATCCAAATTATAAATTCTTAAGAAAAGATCAACCAAACTGGACTTACCACTACCTGTACGACCTAGAATACCGACCATTTCACCCTTCTTAATATCGAATGAAACGTTCTTTAGAACAGGTGAATCCCCATCGGGATACGTAAATGTTAAACCTTTAACTGAGAGTGCTCCTCTTAAATTTGAAATGTTTTGTGCATTATCTAAATCAGAAACATCTAAAGGATGATTTAAAAACTTTTCAATACGTTCAGCAGAAGCTTTTGCTTGGCTTTGAATGTTAACAAATTGTGATAACGCCATTGTTGGCCAAATCAACGTGAAGAAATAACCTAAATACTCAGTTAATTGACCTGATGTTAATCCCGCATCTTCATGACGAATCACGAGAAGAGAACCTAAAACAACGATTAACAAAATGACAATATTAATCGCACTATTGATCGCGATATTAACAATAATGATAAACTTCATAAAACCGATATTCTTATCATACAAATCTAAGTTACGGTTTTTGAATAACATGGCTTCTTTTAATTCACGAACAAATGCTTTAATGACGGTAATACCAGAAAAATTTTCCTGTGTAAAGTCAGATAATTGTTCAACAGATTGTTGTCTTTCTTTAAATCTTGCTGTAATTCTTTTTCTAATGACAACAAGTGCAAATGTTAAACCAACCATCGGTAAAGCTGCATAGAGTGTCAGGTTCAAATTGAGGTTTGCCATACGATATAAAGCAAAAGCTCCCAACATT
>DAOTHC010000035.1:0-8238 GCA_035447465.1 Acholeplasmataceae bacterium | reverse complement strand
TTTACAAAAAAAGCACCTTTCTCAATGAAAAGTACTTTTTCAACAGTCTGAAAAAGGCTTCATTAGTGAAGCCTTTTTGCTTACTCCGAAATGATGGAAATATAATCTGTAGTAAGTGTGATGGATAAATTACCATTACGAACTCTCAATTCATCAATCATTTGTTTCTGATCGATGTTCGCTTTGAGTTTAATCAAATAAGTTAATTCAAACATCGTACCAAAGTCGGTTGTTTTAACACGGGATAAATGAGACTGATCGGTATACTTAACAAAAACTTCATCAAATACATGTGCATAGTTCAAATTTTCAGGAATGATAATCTTAAGCTTTGCATGTGTTTTCTTTTGCACATCAAGTTTTAAGGCATTGATGATTAAGATCACAGCTGCAATAAATCCTGTAATCAGTAAAGCATAGGTAATCATGCCAAGTGACATCGCTAATCCAATACCGACTGCACTTAAGATAAATGCGATATCTCTGGTATCAGAAATGGCAGTTCTAAAACGTACCAGTGTAAAGACACCTGCTAAACTGAATGCACGTGCAATGTTGTTAGACACAAGCATAATAATGACTGATACCACTAGTGGTAATAGTAGTATGGTTGTGTTAAACGCATGATCATACACCTGTTTACGGTGTGTAAAAGCGTATAAGACAGACATCACACCACCAAGTAGTGTAGCAACTGTCAATATGACTAAAACCTTTCCTAAGGTCATATCGGTTAAATCAAGGGCTGTAAAGAATGTCATCATCGGTGTTTCCTCCTAAATAATACTCATATGCTTTACCATATTTAGAAAATGATTGGCTATAGAGTTTAAGTTCTGATAATTTATTGACAATCCATAATGGAAAATTTTGATCAGATTTGATTTCCATAATGACACTGTCTGGTGTAGGTAAAATGGGTTTCCCATCGTGTGACTCAAGGGTCACATTTTTTTGACGAAAGATGATATTAAAATCAAAGGTAATTCTCAAGTCATCATCAGGTGATAGTAAGGCAATGCGATCATATCTGATGTATGCACCAGGTGTTGCGTGATGAATCTTGATGAAGTAATCAATTTCTTGCATCATCTGATTTTCAACTTGTGTTGAAAATTGAGGGAGTTCATGGTGAGTTAAATAATGTTGTGCTTGTTCATAGTTTAAGTTGACTCTACGTTTATTCACACGACCCTCATATTTTTTCTTAATCTCTAGAAAGACCGGACTGTTACTAGATAATGTATCCTGATATGTACGCAATCTCAGTTTTTCCTTATATTTTGGTTTTTGAATGGAGTTACGAATGATGCTGTGATCATGCGTATCAAAATAGAGATTATAGATCGTGTAATGCTTGCCATCAATGGAATAAGGATCGAAGATCAGTTTTTGATTAAAAAATGTAATGAGTTCAAGCATGAGAGATTGATTGATTAAATATTTACGCTCATAGCGATTAAATATACGATTGTTCATATAAGATTCCTATCTAGGTCTTGGATTTGATTGTGTACCTATGTTGGTGATGGTTGATGTGATGCTAAATGTTTGTTTGAGCGTACCTATTTCATAATCTGCAGAAGGATCATAACTGTGAAATGCATCATCGGTGAGTATGAGTGATCCACCACTATATAACTGATATGTTTTACCAACTTCAAGTGAACTTGAACTTACTAAAATCGATGTGATCTGCTTGGTTGTTTCAAGATTGAAGATGGTATCACTATCATCTGATTCTAGATGAATGACACCGGAGATGCTTTGAGTAAGGTTGATCAAGACGGATGGCTGATTTGCAGTTGATACATTTTGTGCCATGCCTGATGAGCCTATAGCAATCAGTGTACCACCTGTTAAGACAAATGTTTTATCATAATCAATTGGACCTTCATTGGATACAGTGGGACCAAAAACAAGTAATAATCCACCAGACATCGTCACAGAACCATTGATATCGATACCATCTCCTGAAGAGTTAATAAAGATTGAGCCACCACTGATGGTTAATGTGCCATTGCCCTGTTGCATAGGATTCCATGGATTAGGTGATGATCCATCCATGCCACCAACTGCGTTGATGCCATCATCAGAGGATTTGATGGATAAGGTTCCACCACTGATTTCAATATCAAGTGATTCAATACCTTCATATGACTTAACAATATCAATTATACCATGAGAAATATGGATTTGTTCATCACTATGTATACCATCATCAGAAGTTGAAATCGTGATGTCCCCACCATCGATAAAGACGTTAACATTAGCGTGAATACCATCATCTTTTGAAGTGATATCATATGTTCCATCTTTGATGGTGATCGAATCATCTGCTTTAATCCCTTTACATGAAGACGATAGACAGGTTGATGTACCACTTTGAATGATAAAGTCTCCTTCTTGAATAGATATGCTTGAGCTTGCAGATAGACCGTCTCCATAAGTCTGAAGATCAAATGTACCATCGATAATCGATATGATACCTTTAGTAGCATCATCAGTATTTTCTACATGAATACCATCTATCTTGCTATTAATGGTTAAGGTGGCTTGAGTTGTAATGAAATGATCGTTGACTTCAATACCATGAGAAGTTGAAGTTATACTAATTGATGTATGAATAATAGTTAAATCATCTGCACAATTGATACCTTCCATACCTGATGCTATCTCTAATGATCCATAACCATTGATGACTAGATCAGAGGTTGAGTGAATCGCAACATCAGATGAAGATATAATGGTGTTTGTTGTATTTTCTTTTACATTGATGGTTACTTTATCAGCAGAAATGACATCAATACCTATCAAATCGGTGTTAAGAGAAAAATCATCAAGAATTAAGATAATATCTTCATCATCAGGTATCGAAATGATAATGGATAATGTGCAATTTCCAGTTAAAAGGTAAGTACCACTTTGAGTGATGGTTAATGTTTGATCTGTTAAAACGATACTTGAATTAGATGAGATGATTGAATCACCAAAAGAAATTGAATCATCATAAACAAGTTCTTGATCATATAAATCATCATCGTCAATCTGAATATCTTCTTTAATGGTTTCGATAGGATTTAATGATGTTTTACAGCCATATAAAGCGATAATAAGAAATAAAGATATAGATAACAGCACATGTTTTTTCATCATTTATTCACATTCTTTCGTTTGGTTAACTTCATTTAACACCTATTGATTATATAGCACAAGCATTGACAAAGATTTTGATAAATTATGTGCGATTTGGTGTAAGAATATGGCTATAAAAAACATATTTGAATCTTATAATCACATAAAATAACATTTAATATTAGACAAACGAACACATCTTTGATAAAATGGTGATTGCGACGTGATGTGCACCCGTAGCTCAGTTGGATTAGAGCGTAACCCTCCGAAGGTTGAGGTCGCATGTTCGATTCATGTCGGGTGCACCATGTTGGAGGAATACTCAAGTGGCTGAAGAGGCGGGCTTGGAAAGCTCGTAGGCTGTAAAAGGCGCAGGGGTTCAAATCCCCTTTCCTCCGCCATATTGAAAGCATAGGTCTGATACATTAGGTATCAGGCTTTTATTGCACTATTTAGGGCCTTTTTGAACTTTCTAATATATATTTATCTGTAAAAAGGTATCGAAAAAATCAGTAAATTTTGGTTAGCGAATGAACTTCTACACGATTACATTGGATTTCTACACGATTACGTAAAAAATCTACACGATTGCCACTATAGGCATACTATCACTAAATGATTTCCAAATCATCAACTATTGAATTTCACAACAGGCTTGCATACCATCCTCTTAAATGATATGCTTTGTATGTATATGATTTCATTTTTAAATACTGATTAGAATTCAACAAAACCATTGCTCAGAAAATGTTTTTATATTACTATGATGTGAAATCGGTTATTCTAGATATTATTAATAACAGGATCAAATCCACAAAACATTATTGATTTAACTGGGTCTATATTGTCTAACAATGATAGATTTGCAGCATGTAAATCTTAATGAGAATCTGACATAGAAACTCCTAAATCTCACGAGTTGTACTATTCCGAAAATATTTGCAGCAAAACATAAATTTTGTACGTATTATATTATAGAGAGCGATTGGGGAGGAAATGATTCAGTGAATCCATACAAAATCAACCATAGAAAACTGATAACAAGTTTAAAATCAAATAATCACGAAAAAGTTGATAGAGCATTTAAAGAGTTGTATGATACATATGCAAGAATAGTATTTTATATTTCTTTAGAGATACTACATGATAACATGGCAGCTGAAGAAAATGTTAATGACACATTTATTGCTGTCTTTAATTCTGTTGCTAATTTAGATTGTAGTAAAAATATTAAGTATTGGTTGATTACAACAGCAAAGAACAAAGCTATTGATAGGTTAAGGAGAAAAGATAAAAATATAACTTTAGTCGACGACAAAATTCTTGATATAAATCGAGGTGATTCATACACTAACGAAGACCAAGACATATTTTTAGAGATTAAAAAAATTCTGAATGAAGATGAATATAATATTATTATTCAAAGATTTTTATATCAGTTAAGTTTTTCTACAATTTCTAAGAACATGAAATTGAAAATAGGCACAACAACATCTAAATACTCACGCGCTATCAATAAACTAAAAGATATATTTGACAAAAGGAGGTAAAATTATGAGCAGTATTAGGAAGGCATTTCAACAGTATCTTGCTCAAAACACTCAATTTAAAATGGATTACACAATAATAAGAAACAAAATTGAATATCCCGAAGAAGAAACAAAGTTATATAAAAACATTTTTGCATCGAGGTTGCTATTTAAGAAAATAAGCTTTGTTGTTGCTTTCGTTCTTGTTTTGGGGTTTGTATTTATTTTTAGACCCAATATTCCGAAAGATGTCATCTACATTGAGAGCCCTGATTTGTTATATAACCCCTCAAATGTCGATGAAACTGTAGCATATTTTGATTATATATTTATTGGAAAAATAAATGAAATAGTCGGGATTTCCCAATATGATGGGACAGGAACAGATATCCCATACACACTATACTCGATTTCGATATTTGAATACCTGAAGGGGCAAGGTTCAATTGATGAGGAAATAGTATTTTACGGTGGAACAAATGAGATAGATGAATTGGTTTTATACGTTGGGACGACTGAACTGCCAAAAGTGGATCAATATTACATATTTCTTTCCAATAAATCCTCAAATGATTATGGAAGAATCACAGAAGGGCAATTCATTATATCATCAGCGGCATCGCAAATGATATTTCTTGAGAATTTCAATGATAGTCATCCTGTTTTTGAGTATAACTCACACTTAGTTTCATTAATTAAGCCATTCTTGGAAACGATAAAGTTTTACGAGTTGTTTGATCAATTATTATCATATGACAGCCCACAAGAACTGATTAACGAGTTATCACTGTTAACACAAGGAGATAATTCAGAGGGGGATTCCTATTTTCTTTTCAATCCAGTATCATATATTGATTATATAGACGTATCTGGGAAATTATTTGTCATTTTTTCGGCAGGGCCTCTTGATGAAAATCAGTATTTTGAGATTTACATATTTGAAATCCAGAATCAAATAGGTAAATATTCTCTTTACAAAACAAATCAAGACCAACCTTTATTACCAAGTACATATGTTTACACCACTATAGATTATAGAAACGGTCAAGAATATGCTTATGATAACAAAGAAATCACTTATTTTATCGAAGGCATTCAATACAGCATAGGATTTTCTGTTGTTGATCAATTAGCTAACAAAGAGGTGCTGTACAATAATCAAGCATCTAGAAAAGTAGCTGTTGAGTTTTTATATAACAATGTAACCTATAAACTAAATATATGTTATGCTGAAACAAACTATACAGCCAGTAGAGAATTTGATTTGATTGATTCTGTTGCTGAATAATAACAATAATTCAACGATTAAATCTGATCATTATTCTATAAAAAACGAGACCATAATAAAGTACTCAAATAAACGCGCAAAGATCTATTATTGCGCGTCTTTTATTGAAAAATAATATAAATATATATTATATCGATTTGATATTGATTTTTATTAATAAACGTGATATTTTTATATTGTATTAAATAAACATATTAAGGGGGTTTAAAATGTTCAAAAACAGATTGTTTAGTAAGATTCAAATGGTTTGTACTTTGTTTCTATTCGTTTTTGCTTTTGTTTCACTACAAGCAACACCAGTGCATGCTTCTGAAAATATGAGTCCAATTATAGTGAAAGCTGAATACGCAATAGACTATGATTCTGTTGAAGACATGTCTACTCTATTTGATTATTCATTTGTAGGAATTGTAAAGAAGCATCTTGATACATCGCAATACAATGGATATGGTTCCAATATTCCTTATACTTTCTTTGAAGTAGAGATAACAGAAGAAATTGTTGGAGATGTTGAAAACAGCGTAGTAATAACTTTCTATGGGGGTGTGAATGAAAATGGAACAATGGTTTTAATGGAAAATGGTGAGATGCCAGCCATAGATCAAGAATACCTTTTTTACGCAAACAAAGTAGTAGATGAACTAGGAGGGGGACGTAATTTACAAAACACTTTTATCATAAGCGATCCACACCTAATGGTTTCCCTAGATAAATCTGAAGAAGAATCTACAGAGCATATAGAACCAAATCGTGTGACCAACTTCTCTGCATCCAATCCTGATACAGAGGAGATTATTGTAACCTCGGTGGATCCTGGAGGTGGTGGAGGATACACAAATATATCATTTTCTACCGCCAAGTTACTTACTCTTAACAGCACGGAAACTATATATTTCTATACAGGGATAACTGCCTTATATTATAAGTTCAGTATTTCTGATTTGAATTATTTATCTATATATTCTACTGGTAGTCTAGATTCCTATGTATCGCTATATAATGAAAATCAAAACTTTGTGACTTCAAACAACACAGTTTCTGGGCACGGATTAGCTTACACTACTAGTCCCAATTTCTTTTTAAATTATTATGATGATACAGATGAAGGCATGTTTTACTTTAAAGTACAACCTGCTGTATCAGGTACAACAGGGCTCACATATGTACATTTAATGATAGATAATTGGTATTCAGGATCATATTCTAATTTGGTTATGTCTGCTGATGCAGTTGATGATGGACATCATGTAGACTATAAAGATCAAACGCAATACGATAATGAATTGGAATTGGCGATAATCGAATGGAATAAGATGGAGACAAATATTATTCGTAAGGACACGATTTTTACCCAGAATGATGTAACTTTGTCAGATTATACTGATATTTATACAACCACTGTAGCTGTAACGACATTTTACTCTAATGATACTGCTACCATGGAATTTAATAACGCATATTTCGCAACAATGACATCTGACGAAAGGCAAAAAACTATAATGCACGAATTCGGTCATTGTATGGGACTATATGAATTTACCGCAACTGAAACCACACAAAATGTCATGGTTCAAGGAATAAGATCTTTAACTCATCTTGGCCCCGCAGATATTGGTGTATATATACAAAAATGGAATTGATTCTTCTAAATTACTAAGTATTACTTTTTGAAAATTAGCTGTAAAAAGAAGAAATTATAACCTAAAGAAACACAAAACCGGACCCAAAAGGATCCGGTTTTTTTAGTTATACTATAGTTATTAAAAACATATATACCGTACGAACAGAATCATACAAGGAACAATTGATATTGCATGCGATATTGGATTGATATGGTTTTAAATAGTGTGTATAATAGTATACTCATAGAAATACTTTATCAAGATTCTTCATGAATTTTGCTGTTCCTGGTTGTAAAAGATGAAATCTGAAGAAAAAAAGATGGGATATATAATAATACTTTCCATTTCAGATTAAATTTCATCAGTGCAAATTAATTTTGTATCAAGTCGAAAACTATTTTAAAAACGATTAAGTTTATAGCTGTATGCTTCTAGTCCACAAAGAGTAAACTTGGTTTAACTCCATAGTCAAACACACTATTTGTTTAGTAAAACACATAATGAACTTAAAAATGACAAGACATATTGGAATACCTCGTTTTGATACAACGAAAATACTTCCACAAATTCATCAAAAATAAAAAGATTAAACTAAGCTATATTTAGGGGAGTAATTTTTTAGAGCGAGGGTGTATAATTGTAGTAAGACAGGTCATACAACCCA
>DAOTHC010000034.1:0-8330 GCA_035447465.1 Acholeplasmataceae bacterium | reverse complement strand
AAAGCTTTATCCACATGCTGGATAAAGCCTTGCTCTGTGTTAGCGACTTCTTCCACCACCACCGCCACCACCTGATGATCCGCCACCACCTGATGAACTCGAACGATGTGCAGAGATCGTCTGATTGGTGTTATTTCTTCCTGTATGATATGCGACATAGAGTCCATAATCAAGACGCGTATAACGTGCAGTGATTGATGTGTAAGGTGCTGCTTCCACATCTGATTGAGGTAGTTTGACTTTCACTTGCTTCATAACTTTATCAGCAAGTTTAAAAGTTGCTGCATAGACGAGCATATGTTCCCATGTATTCACATCGGGTAAACTGAAATTCTTTAATCCTTCAAAATCTTCTAGATAATTTTTAAATGCTGTCCATTTTAAGTAAAGTTCATGACCATGAGCTGAACGTCGTTTAATACGAAGGATATAGACTAAATAAATGATACCTAATAAGATACTTACTAAGAAAGGTATCACAAAGTCAATATCATAATGAATGCCTAAGATAATGGTTATGATAGCGTAGACAAAAGGTATCGCGCTCAAGAAAGTTAAAACCTTTTTACCTGGAAGATAGTTATAATTATCAAAGTAATCCCGTGATTGAACACTTTCCTTGATGGCTTTTACGAATGCTCTTGCATCACTTTGGAATTGGTTAGCTTCGTTAATACCTTGTTTACCATAATCTTTGATCTGTTTGGTTGTTACAGTTTTACCCTTTCCAATGTGATCAAAAAACCATGTGATAAGTGATCTCTCATGTGGTAACAGATCAATCGTACTCGTCTCTGTTCTTTCTAATGTAAAATCAGATGTTTTAGATTCTTCAAATCCATCAACAGCTATATACCCTCTTCGAATTAAGTCAAGAAGGGTTGCTGTTAAATCAGCATCATCGGTTTTCTTCATCCGCATTAAATATCCAATTTCTGCGGGTGAATCCTGACTGGGTAAATCAGATAAATATTTACTGATGTCTCCTTTAGGACGTTCTTTATCATATAAGATATATCCCACTACTGCTAATGAGATCATAACAGCAACTAATGTCATTATTTGCTGATTAAGAATCTTTTTAACTTGATTTCCTGTTTCAAAATAGTCACTTAAATTTGCTTCGTATGCTAAAAGTTCATCTTGATTCATTCTGCTATCATTGACAACATTTTTTAAAGGTATCTGATCAAAGATATCTTTAGGTGCTAATAATCTAAATTCTAGAAAACGATTATAAGATAAATCAGTTAAGTTTAATGTAAATGAAGTTGCTGAATTCATAGTGATTGAAACATCTTCTCTACCATGAAAAAATAAATTGAAATCAGACTTAGTATAGCTATTATCTGGCACATGAATCGTTACACTGACTTCTTGGATGTCAGCTTCCATATAGTCAAAAAGCTTCCAATTGAGTTCAGCGATATCCGAATAACTTGTCACCGCACCGATAATCGTATAATCATAGGTAAATTCGACATCGCCATTTAAACCACCAACCTGATGAAAATCGACAAAAAGTGATTCACATGATACGCTATATGGATCACAAATAATCGTTTCACCGAGTTCGTCTCGATCAAACAAAAACGAATAACCAATTCTCACTTGATCAGTAACATCTGTTCCATTTTTGATGACAGATACTAAAACATTGTCTTCATCAAATGATGCACGATTAACAGCTGATGAGACTAAAGGATAATCATCAGGATATTTATCAAAACCGATATCTCTAAATCTAACATTATAATCTCCATTATAATGCATATCCCATGTTTCAACGACATGCATATCACCAGATGCATTTAATGTTATATCTGCGTGATAACTTCTAATGGTAATATCAGCATCACTTAACAAAACGGATACAATCATAAATATAGAAATAGCCATAAACGGTATAAAAAAGAAAAGAAGCTTTTTTACTGAACTTGATGCCATATAAACCCCCTGTTAGTAAAGAATTAGATAATCTTATCATATCATGTATGATTAAATAAAAAAACCTCCAAACAGACGTTTGAAGGACTTTGTGTTTAAACAAAGATGATGTTACTTCACTGCTTCCTTGAGTAGTTTACCTGCTCTGAAAGCTGGAGACTTTTGTTCAGGAACAGTAATGAGTTCACCTGTTCTTGGATTTTTACCAGTTCTCTTCACGCGATTTCTTACTTCAAATGTACCAAATCCTGTGACAACAACCTTTTCTCCACGTCTGCCTAATGTTTCAGATACTGTGCTTGTAAAAGCTTGTAAAACGTCTTCTGCAACCTTTTGTGTAACCTGTGCGCGGTTAGCAATGACTGCGATTAATTCTGTCTTATTCATTTGATATCCTCCTTAAAGTGATTTTATTTTATCAAATATATGATAAGATTACAACCTTCTAACAACTTTTTCATCAAAAAGAATGGCTTAATAAAGCAATTGTTTCATAATTCATTCAATAACTGTATCATTTTTGATTGTATGAATTATTTTTATGTGTCTCTAAAGTTTATATGGATCATCTATAGATGATTCTTCTGTTATAAGTTTTCCAATTAAAACTTTCGGATATTCTTTAGAATAATAGATGATGATATCTTTATCCATATAATCCCCGATTTCATGAATCGCAAACATGTTATGTGATTTCATACGATGCTCTTCATTCATGAAGTCTTTAAATGTTACAACTAACTCTGATGTATTTAGATAATGACCATTTGTAACTGTTGAAACACGTCCAATACATTTTTCAAATGTTTTTGCTACTTTCATGATGGTTCGTAATTCATAGATATAGTAAATGACGAAAGTTAGAATGATTACCAACAAGAAGACACTCATAAAGATTGCAGCTCCATAACCTGAGGTAATCATACCGATTAAAAATAAGAGTATGATAAAAGAAAAAACTCCAAAGATAAAAATATAACTCAGGAGTTTGTTGTATGTAACGGTATTTCTTATATCTTCTTTTTTCATAGTACCCCCCTATGTCAATTAAAAGTCTTCGCTCTTTAAATCTCTTGATAAGAGTTTTTGTAAACCTTCTGCAACCGGTAATCCATTAAATATGATATCATAGGCAACATTGATCATGGGTAATTCCACGTGATTTTGTAGACTTAAATGATGCATCGCTTCAATCGTACGAATGCCTTCAATGGTTTGTTGTTCTGAACCATAGACTTCATCTAATGTCATACCTAGTCCAATTTTCTTACCAGCTTTAAAGTTTCTTGAGTTTTCAGAAGATGCTGTTACGATTAAATCACCGATACCGGTTAATCCAAACGCTGTATCTTTCTTTCCACCCATCATTTCAACAACTCTTACAATTTCAACGATACCTCTTGTGATTACTGCAGCTCTGGCGTTTTCGCCTAAACCTAAACCAGTACATGCACCACTGATGACTGCAATCGCATTTTTAACAGCGCCACCAACTTCTGTACCAATCAGATCAGAAGACGTGTAAACTCTTAAATATTTATCATTAGCAAACACATGTTGAATCTCAACAGCTAAATCCATATCTTTTGATGAACTGACCAAAAGGGTTAACTTTCTTAAAATAACTTCTTCAGCATGTGATGGACCTGTTAAAACAACAAAGCCTTTTAGATGATCAGCTTCAATTTCTTCTTCAACGATTTCTGAGACACGTTTTAATGTTTCAGGTTCAATACCTTTGGATACGTTAATAAAAACAGATGGCTTCTTAAGAAGTGGATTCATTTGCTTAAGGACAAAACGAATCACTTTCGTTGGTACAGATAACACAAACGTTTCTGCGAACTCAGTAACGTCAGTTAACGTGTTGGTTGCAGTAATCTTGTCATCTAAAACTTCGTTAAAAAAGGGATGAAAATGTTGATTGATTTTATCAACAGCTTCTTTTTTAACATCATATATCAAGACCTCATGGCCATTATCAACTAGAACTTGGGCTAATGTGCATCCCCATGCACCGCCACCTATGATACCTAATTTCAAGGGTTACGCCTTCTTTCTTAAGATAAGTTTGATCGGTGTTCCTGTAAAATCAATTGCACTTCTGATTTGGTTTTGTAAATAGCGTTCATATGAGAAGTGAACAAAATCTGGATTATTCACATAGACGACAAATGTTGGTGGTTTAATCGCAACTTGAGTTGCGTAATTAAACTGAGCTTTACCATGATTATGGATTGGTGTTGGGTTCATCGCAACCGCATCTTGAATCAGATCATTGATGACAGATGTCTGAACTTGTTTTTGATAATTATCGTAAGCTAAATTGATCGCAGGAAATAATGTATGAATGCGTGATTGATGTTTTGCTGATACAAAGACAATCGGTGCATACGTTAAGAACTGGAATTCATCACGAATTTTTTGTTCCATCTTTTTCATCGTTTTATCATCTTTTTCAACAGCATCCCATTTGTTAACAACGATCACACATGCTTTGTTGTAATCGGTGATATAGCCTGCAACGTGCTTATCCTGCTCTAAAATGCCTTCTTCGCCATCAATGACTAAAAGTGCGATATCACTACGCTCAATGGCAGAAAGTGCTCTTAGAACGGAATATTTATCCGTTGATTCATAAACTTTACCACGTTTTTTAATACCTGCTGTATCGATGACGACATATTCTTTACGATCTTTTTTAAATCTGGTGTCGATCGCATCTGTCGTTGTTCCTGCAACATCAGAAACAATAACGCGTTCTTCACCTAAAATAGCATTCGTCAACGATGATTTACCGACATTAGGTCTACCGACAATTGAAAATTGAACGATGGAATCATCATAACTGATGTCTTCATCAGTCATATAGGACATCGTGCGATCTAAAAGATCACCAATCCCAATCCCATGAATGGTAGATACAGCAATCGGATCACCAAACCCTAACGCATAAAACTCATACGCATTCATCGATAAACTGATATCATCAATCTTATTGACTGCTAAGATGACAGGTTTTTCTGTTTTATAAAGCAGTTTTGCGATGTAATGATCAGCATCAACTAAACCTGTTTTACCATCAACAACAAAAATGATGGTATCTGCTTCATCCATCGCAACTTGTGCTTGTGCTTTTATTTGGTTTAAAAAAGGGGCATCGCCAATATCGATGCCCCCTGTGTCTATCAGTCTAAAATGTTTAGTTAGCCATTCGGCTCTGGCATAGATGCGATCTCTGGTTACACCAGGTTGATCATCAGTGATCGACAGACGAGCTCCCACGAGGCGGTTAAACAAACTTGATTTACCGACATTTGGGCGGCCAACGATTGCTACCTTATAAGGCATATTAAAACCTACTTTTCAAAAATCTACTTTTTCTTACCTTTTTCGAACTTTTCACCAAAGAGATCACCCAATGTTGGATTTTGATCTTTTTCATCATCTTCTAAATATTGTTCGTATTGTTCTCTTTCAGCTTGTTCTAAAATACGGCGGATCGATAATTTGAGTGTCCATGTGTCCTTGCTAACTTCGGTCACAACAGCATTCACAACATCACCGACTGCAAAGTAGTCTTCTGGCTTATTGATCTTTTCAACAGCAAGTTCACTTGCTGCAATGTCGCCTTCAGCACCTTGTACTTCGACTTTAACGCCTTCTTTAGATACTTCGATAATCTTAGCTGAAACAACTTCGCCACGACGTAATGATACATTCTTCCAAGGATTATCTTCTAAAGCTTTCTTAGATAATGCGATACGTTCTTTCTTTAAGTCAAGTTGAATAATGGATAATGTCACTTCATCACCAATCTTGACATAGCTTTCAAAGTTATCATTTGGATTCCATGAGAATTCATTCTTATGGAGTAAACCTCTCACATCTTTAGCAACTTCAACGATGATACCAAATGGTAGTTTTTGGAAAACTGTACCAGTGACTGTATCACCAACCTTATGTGTTTCATAGAAAACTTCATAAGGCGTCTTTTGTAAAGCCTTCATCGAAAGGTCTAAACGGTTACCTTCTTTTTTAATCACTTTGACTTCAACTTCTTGACCAAGTGTTAACACATCTTCAATTTTTTCAATTCTGAAGTGTGACACTTGTGAAATACGAAGAAGTCCAACAACATGATCAAAACGAATGGTTGCTGCATGTGCTTCAATCTTATCAACAACACCCTTGATGACATCACCCGTATTAATGGTTTCTAGTTCATCTTGACGTGCTTGTAATCTTTGTTCATAAGCTTCTTGTCTTTCTCTTTCGAAAATCGCTTTTCTAGATGCGACAATACGCTTGTTTCTTCCCTTAGAGGTTGCTTCGATAATTTGGATTTCAAGAGTTTTACCCTTTAATGAATCCTTATCTTTAACAAGTTCAAAATCTAAAAGACTGTAAGGAAGGAAAACTTCATTTTCCATGTAACTTAAAATCAGTCCCTTTTCTAAAACTTGTCTAACCTTAGCCTTAACCGTTTCACCAGATTCTGCTAAAGCTTGGATTTTTTCGAATTTTTCTTCAACAAGTAAAGGAAGACGTGATAAAAGAATCTGTGCAGGATCATCTGTGATCTTTTGCACGCGTGCTTTAATCTTTTGTCCTACTTGGACTAAACCCTCGAATGTATCTGGGGCGGGTTTATCATAGTTATCCAGGTGAATTTTACCTTCGGTTTGTGCCTGAATATCGAGGTATATAGTATTGGATTCAATTTTAATGACTGTACCTTCTACGATTGACCCCTGTCTCAAAAACTTTAACTCCATGTTAGCTATTCTCCTTTTTGTCGGTTAATTCTATTATCTTATTAACCACTTCATCAATGGTTAAATGTGTTGTATCTAATGTGATGGCATCATCTGCTTTGCGCAGTGGTGACTCTTTTCTCGTTGAGTCTTTTTGATCTCTTGTGACAATATCTTCAATCACTTGATTGATATGTGCCGTTTTACCCTTTTTAACATTTTCTTTGTATCTACGCTTAGCACGTTCTTCAACATTGGCTGTTAAAAAGATTTTTAAGTTAGCGTGTGGTAACACCACGGTTCCGATATCTCTACCGTCCATGATGATGTTGCCATGTTCTGCTGCTTTCTTTTGTAGATCGACAAGCATACGTCTCACATAGGGAAAACTTGATACCAGTGAAACGTTATTGGTGACAGACTCTGATCTTATCGCTTCAGAGACATCGCGATCACCGATGAAAATCTTGTCATGATCATAATGGATGTGGATGGTTTCTAAAAAATGGTACGACGATTCATCGTCTAACTTAACACCAAGCTCAATCGCTTGAAGTGTTACTGCACGATACATCGCGCCTGTGTCTATGTGTGTCCAACCTAATTTTTTAGCAATTAAAGCGCTAATGGTGCTTTTCCCTGATCCAGCGGGTCCATCAATGGCTAATTTAAACCCTGACATGATTTTCCTCCATACGTATTTCATTATAACATAGTTTTTTTCTCGTTGTTACGTTGTTTTATGATTTTTTTGGGGTTGCATCCGCATAAAGTTTACGTATTTCGTGAATTTTGAGTGGGCGATACCCTCCACGCTCTACACCTTCAAGGGTTAAAAAGTCATAACGAACCCTTGTGAGTTTCTTTACCTTATGTCCAATAGCTTCAACCATTTTACGAACTTGCTTATTTCTACCTTCAATCAAGGTTACTGAAATCAGTGTTGATTGATGTTCTTTATCGATTTCAATGAGACGAACTGCTTTAGGTATAGCTAAGTAATCATCATCGATGATAACACCTTTTCTAAGCTGTACAATCTTCTTTCTAATAACGACACCTTCGATACGTGCGAGATATTCTTTTTCAATCTCGTGTTCAGGATGTGTCATACGATTGGTGAATTCACCGTCGTTGGTTAAGAGGATAATGCCTGCCGTATCAAAGTCAAGACGACCTACCGGATAGATGCGCATCGCTTTATGTTCTTCATCTAATAGATCAAGAACTGTTTTTCTATTCTTTTCATCTGACGTTGTTGATACATAGCCTGTTGGCTTATTCATTAAAAAATAAACGTGTTCAGCACGGGAGATTTGATGACCATCAACTTCGATGACATCATCTTTATTAACTTTAAAGCCTAATTCAGTTACAACCGTACCGTTCACCTTGACGCGACCCTCTAAAATAATCTCTTCAGATTTACGTCTTGATGCGATATTAGATTGAGCGAGTACCTTTTGTAATCGTTCCATTTTCATCACCTAATGTATTATAACATAGTTTCACTATGGTTTCATTAGTTTGGTGAAAAAAGAAGAACCAAATTTTATGAAGTTTACATACATCAATTTATAAAAAAAGAACTTCACATCAAAATAAAAAATCCTGATATCTGGTGGA
>DAOTHC010000033.1:0-8712 GCA_035447465.1 Acholeplasmataceae bacterium | reverse complement strand
TAAATTAGTTGATGGTACTTACACAGTAAGTAATGTTATCGGTGCATTTGGCGATGACGGTAATGCTGCTAAGCAATTTGAAACAGCTATCGTTAAAGTAGAAGTTATTTCTTTCGGTAACTAATTTAAGTCATTTAAAAAAAGTTGTGGGGATAGGACATCGAGATATGCTTATCCCCCTTTTTTTTCAAAATTTATTAACAACTCATAAACGCATAGAAATGAGGTTTTTTTGATGCATAATGTTATAGAAATGCAACATATAACAAAAATCTTTCCAGGAATTGTTGCTAATGACGATGTCAATTTTACGCTACGTAAAGGTGAAATTCACGCTTTACTTGGTGAAAATGGCGCTGGAAAATCAACACTAATGAGCATCCTTTTCGGTATGTACATACCAGAAAAAGGTGTCATTTTAAAGAATGGAGAACCCATTCAAATATTAAACCCCAATGATGCGAATGAGCAAGGTATTGGGATGGTCCATCAACATTTTAAACTCGTTGAAGTATTCACGATTTTAGACAATATTATCATGGGTGCTGAACCCACAAAGTATGGCTTTATTAAGAGAAAAGAAGCCAAAGAACAAATTCTAGAATTATGTAAGCAATACGAACTTTTGGTTGATGTTGATGCTAAAATTCAAGACGTCAGTGTGGGGATGCAACAACGTACAGAAATCTTAAAGATGTTATATCGCCATAATGATATTTTAATTTTTGATGAACCAACAGCAGTTTTAACTCCACAAGAAATCAATCAGTTAATGATCACTATGAAGAACCTTGTCAATGAAGGCAAGTCGATCATTTTCATTACACATAAACTTGATGAAATTATGGAAGTATGTGACAGAGTTACCGTATTACGTCGTGGTAAGGTGATTGGTACTGTTGATGTTAAAGATACTACCAAAGAAGAATTATCACGCATGATGGTGGGACGTGATGTTGTCTTTACGATTGATAAAAAACCCATGCAACTTGGTGACGTCGCACTCGAAGTCAATGATTTAACTGTATTATCTGATCGTACAAAGAAACACGTTGTTGATCACGTTTCTTTCCAAGTTCGTAAAGGTGAAATTGTTTGTATTGCAGGTGTTGATGGTAACGGTCAAAGTGAATTAGGACTTGTGTTATCAGGTTTGATTAAAGCAACATCAGGTGAAATTTTTCTTTCAGGAGAAGATATAACTTATAAGTCTATTCGTTATCGAAATGATCATGGTTTAGCTCATATTCCTGAAGACCGTCATAAGCATGGATTAATTCTTCAGGATAACTTAGCGAATAATCT
This sequence comes from Acholeplasmataceae bacterium, assembly GCA_035447465.1. GTDB lineage: Bacteria > Bacillota_I > Bacilli_A > Acholeplasmatales > Acholeplasmataceae > Peloplasma. The sequence continues at coordinate 7,407 of DAOTHC010000033.1, read as the reverse complement.
CGTATTAAAGAAATATCATATTGAACCTTTCCAAAAACATGGCATAATTAATAAAGCTCCTATTATGGAACTCGGGGATAAACTTATTGATCGCTATGATATTAGAAGTGGTCAACGTCTAAAAACCCGTGTTGGATCAATGTCTGGTGGTAATCAACAAAAGGCGATTATTGCTCGAGAACTTGATAAAGATTCTGATGTCTTATTATCAATTCAAACTGTTCGAGGACTTGATGTTGGAGCAGTTGAATTTGCTCATCGTCAAATCATTGATGCACGCGACAAGGGTAAAGCTGTTCTCATGATCTCATTCGAACTTGATGAAGTTATGAGTGTCAGTGATCGTATTTTAGTCATGTATGAAGGTCAAATCGTTAAGAATGTGATGGCTAATGACATCACTGTCGAAGAATTAGGTCTTTACATGGCAGGTGTTAAAAAAGATATTGTATACCCTGATCGATTATCAGAACCGATGATTGAAAAAGTCGAGGAGGAACAAGCCCATGAGTGAATTTAAAGCTAAATTAAGTCGCATGTGGCTTAAGTACAAAGAAACAGATGGATTCCATACATTAATGGGTTCGCTGTTTGCGATCGGTGTCGGTTTACTCATCGGTATTATCTTGATTGTTCTTGTTAATCCCAGTGAATCAGGTGAAGGGATTTTCCGCTTAATAAAGGGATTCATGAATCACCCACGTGGTGCATGGATTGGACTTGGACAGTTATTATATCGCATTACACCACTGATTTTTACAGGTCTTGCTGTTGCATTTGCGTTTAAGACAGGTTTATTTAATATTGGAGCAAGTGGACAGTATACAGTTGGTTTATTTGCAGCAAGCATGGTCGGTATTTTAGGTGATTCACTCGGTGGATTCCAATGGATCATCGCTGTATTTGCTGGTATGGCTGCCGGTTTTATTTGGGGTGCTATTCCAGGTATCTTTAAAGCATTCTTTAATGTCCATGAAGTTATCACTTCCATTATGTTTAACTACATTGGTATGTATTTAGTGAATGGTTTACTCAATGCAGACTTTTTAAGAACACGCGTTGTAAATGGAACAACCAATCGTACACTGGTTGTCGATCAGGCTGCTAGAACTCCTTATGGTCCATTTAATGCAATCTTTCCTAACTCAGGATTAGACATATCATTTTTAATTGCTGTAGCTGCAGCGATTATCTTATTCTTAGTATTAAATAAGACAGTCTTTGGTAGAGAACTTAAGAGTGTTGGTATGAATAGAGATGCAGCTAAGTACTCAGGTGTTAATGAAAAGAGAGCTTTAATTCTTTCCATGGCAATCTCTGGTATGATTGCTGGTCTTGGTGGTGCACTCTTTATTCTTGCACCAAGTACAAGAAATTTAGGTAATGCATATGCGATTGAAAACATTATTTTACCAGCAGGTTTTAATGGTATTCCAGTTGCTCTATTAGCTAACAGCAATCCACTAGGAGTCATTTTATCGACGATATTCATTGGACATATCTCATTAGGTGGTTTATCGATGCAATCTGTAGGATTTGTATCAGAAATTGTTGATATCATCATTGGCGTTATTCTATACTTTAGTGCGTTTGCGCTCATCATGACGCAATATTTAGGAAAAGTGAAGGATCGTATAGCGAAAAAGAAACAAGATAGTCTTAAAACTGAAGATGTTGTAAAGGAGGGTGAAGAATAATGGCATATTTTATCTCGCAATCTCTGTTTTTCATCATTCCGCTTTTGATTGTTGCTCTTGCAGGTATGTTCTCTGAAAAGAGTGGTACCGTCAACATTGCATTAGAAGGTTTAATGGTGATCGGTGCATTCTGTGGTATTTTATTTATCAATAAGATGCAGGGGATTGGTGCATTTGCTAATTCACCACAACTCTTATTGATTATAGCTATTGTCTTAGCTGGTATGGGTGGTGCATTATTTGCTTCACTCCTTGGTTTCCTTGCCATCAACATGAAGGCAGACCAAACCATTGGTGGTACAGCACTCAACTTACTTGCTGGATCACTTGCTATTTTCTTAGCTAAACAAACACAAGAAAACCATGCTGTTCAAATTACATATGATAAGGAAGTCTTCCGTTTAGATTCTAATTTTCTAAGTGGTATTTTCCCTAACTTGAACTACATTTTCTTTGATATGGCGTATTTAACAACATATATTGGAATTCTCATTTTGATCATTTCAACGATTGTTATCTATAAAACCCGTTTTGGAGCAAGACTTTCTGCCTGTGGTGAACATCCAGAAGCTGTTCAATCTGTTGGTGTGAATGTGTATCGCTATCGTTGGTATGGTGTCTTAATCTCTGGATTCTTAGGAGGTTTAGGTGGTCTTGTTTATGCACTACCAATCTCTGTTTCATTTGAAGGTTCAGTAGCAGGTTATGGGTTCTTAGCCTTAGCCGTCTTAATCTTTGGTCAATGGAAACCTTTAAGAATTTTATTTGCTGCCATATTCTTTGGTATATTTAAAACATTATCTGTTACATTCTTTGGAATTGGTTGGATTGTATGGCTTATGGAACAATTCCCAAGCGTTCCATTTGGCATGATCTTTAAGATTTTACCTTATATTGCAACAATGATTGTCTTAGCTATATTCTCAAAGAAATCTCGAGCACCAAAGGCTTCAGGAAAACCTTTCTTGGGAGCTGCTCGCTAATTATTGACACAAAGCATCTGGTTGCCAGATGCTTTTTTCATGCTCAAACATGATATAATAATCACATCAATCATGATGGGAGGTGAGACTTGTGCAAGTAAAAGAACTTCATAATATCTTTTCAAAAACATTTGATGTTGTTGGTATCATTAACACTAAGACTTACTTAGAAGAAGCCAAAAAGATGCATAAAGAAGTACCTGATGAAACTTATCCAACGATGGTTGTTTTAGGATTGGCCTATCCATATAGACGCATTAATCACACAAGAACTCACTTAGTCCCTTCCTTCTACACATTTGGTATGGATTATCACACAGTTTTAAAGAACCGCATCAAGCAGGTGATGGATGAACTTGATCTAGCTTATCACATGGGTGTTGATAATCATCCACATGATGAAAGACTAGCAGCAGTTCTTGCAGGAGTGGGTTTCTTTGGTAAAAACCAACTCATTATAAATCAGGATTTAGGCTCATATATGTTTTTAGGTATCGTATTTATCGATATAAAGATAGAACATGAATTTAAATTAGATATGACTGATGATTGTGGAACGTGTCGAAGATGTATTGACGCTTGCCCAACACAAGCGCTTGATGAAGGCTCATATGACGTGAATAAATGTATGAGTCATTTTAATCAAACTAAAAAAGTACTTACACCTGATGAAATAACATCTAATGTGAGTTTATTTGGATGTGATATCTGTCAAATGGTCTGTCCAAAAAACATCAAAAAAGGTGTGATTGTACACCCTGAATTTGAACTTTCTGGTAAAGAAATGGTATCGATTGTTGATTTGTTTACACAATCAGAAAAAGCTTTTAAGACAACATACAACGACATGTCATACTTATGGAAAGGTAAAACGATTTTAATGAGAAATGCATTAACACTGATGCTCAGACAAAAAAATACGAATTATATCCAGGAAATCGAAAAAACATTGATGACATATAAAGCACCTTGGTACCAAGAAACAGCAACTCGGATTCTGGATGAGTTAAAGAGAATCAAAGAAAATGGTCAATAGATGAATTTTACATGACATATTCAATAAGGAGAGTCCTATGCTATATCCAGTCAATAACAAAAAACGATTCACGCAATCTTTAAATGGTCTTTGGGATTTTGCATTTGTGTCAGATGATTATCTTCCAACGCATCCATTGAAAAACCCAAGACTTATGGGTGTACCAGGCAGTTTTAACGATGTTGTCACTGAGATCAAAGAAAGAGAATATGTCGGTAAAGTATGTTATGAACGTCTTATTTCACTTCAAGATATCAAAGCATCTGATCGCTTCACCATTCGTGTTGGTGCAGCAACACATCATGCAGATGTCTATCTTGATGGTAAGTTTATAAGAGACCATGAAGGTGGTTATTTACCATTTGATATTGAAATTGATCACCCCAAAGAGGTGATGCGATTATCAATCATCCTTGATACAAGATTAGGCTTTCAATCGTTTCCTATGGGTGAAGTCAAACATATAGAACATGGTGATAAACAACTGATTTATTTTGATTTTTTCAACTACATTGGTCTTCACCGCAATGTCTTTCTAAGTCGTACATCAAACCACTATATTCAAGATATCATCATTAAGACGAAACATAATCATGAAACTGCAAACATATCTTATGAGATAAAAACGAATGATATGATAGAAAAGATAGAAGTGATTGATCCAAAAGGAAAATTGGTTGCTACAACATATGATGAGTCTGGTGAAATCCATTTGGATCATCCGATACTTTGGGATATCTATCAAGGAAACATGTATCAATTATGTGTTTCAACAACACACGATTATTATGAACAATCATTTGGTATCCGTGAAATTGAAGTTAAGGACAAACAGATCTATTTAAACCATCGTCCCATCTTCTTAAAAGGTTTTGGGATGCATGAAGATTATGAGATCCTTGGTAAAGGTAGTCATTCCATGGTCCATTTAAGAGACTTTGAACTTTTAAAATGGATAGGTGCAAATTCATTTCGGACAAGTCATTATCCATATGATGAAGAAATCTATGATTTAGCAGATCGCTATGGCATTCTTATCATTGATGAAATGCCAGCAGTAGGATTAAACTTTTGGGATCCAAGACCTGTATTTACACCAGAACGTGTGAATGATAAGAGTCTTGATGTTTATAAAGCTCAATTGCGTGAACTTGTTGAGCGTGATAAGAATCATCCTTCAGTCATCATGTATTCACTCGCAAATGAAGCCAACACACATGAAGAACATGCCCTTGATTTCTTTGAAGGTGCATTTGCTCATGCAAGACAATTGACTGATCTACCTTTGATGATTGTTGAATATGTGTCTGCAGAAGTCAATCGTGTCGCTCATTTAGCTGATGTGATCGGTATCAATCGCTATCATGGTTGGTATACTGATTTTGGAGACTTATCTGTGATTGATGCTCAGATTAAAAACTCGATTAATTCATATGTTGATAAATTCCAAAAACCAGTCGTTCTCACTGAGTTTGGTGCAGATACGATAGCAGGTCTTCATACATTACCTGCTCAAGCTTTCAGTGAAGAGTTTCAAAACGAGTTTATTGAAACCTATTTAAATGCCATTGAAAATCTCAGTGGTTGTGTGGGAACACATCTATGGAATTTTGCTGATTTTCAAACAAAACAAGGATTAACACGGGTTAATGGTAATAAAAAAGGCGTTTTCACACGCAATAGACAACCCAAGTGGATTGCACATACGCTAAGAAAACGCTGGACTGAATCAAAGTAACTTCATATTAAAAACTGTCAGTTATAGTTTAATGAGTGTGTAAACAGCCAAGGTCAGTGACGTGATCTCATAAACACCTAAAGCAACAAACGTCAACGTATACCAAAAACCTTGTGCTAAAGCGGGATCAGATCCAAAGCCTACAAGAACTGGTAAGAACATCACTAGGACAATACCGATAAGTGATCCTAAGAATAGCAGTGCTTTGGCTTTAAAAAAATGATTCTTTTTCATGGCTACCAAGACGATGAGTAATGCTCCTGGCATGACCATAAAAGCAAGCTCTGCTGGCATTAAATAATCCAGTAGGAATTGCTCTTCATTAAGACTGTAATTAATGGATAAAAAAAGTGTAATGATAAATGGAATGACAATCAGTAGGATACCTAAAATATCAATATATTGTGTGAGTTGTCTTTTTTTCATAGTCTACCACCTTTATATTTATCATACACTAAAACATGCAAATGTGTATGATTTGATTTGAAAAGACTGTATATTTAACTATCCGTTCATAAATGATGATGTTATGCGATATTTTCTTGATAATCATCATAAAATAGAGTAAACTTATGTTAGGTGTATAAAGGCTTTATGTTAACATAAACCACATATTTTAAACGATACAAGGGGATTAATGATTTCAAACAAAATGTTTTATACAAAATGAGGTGATTGCCTATGGAAGAAAGACAATTTATCGATGAACCGCTCAAGCAATATCAAACGATCTATAAAGATGAGCATGAGAAAAATGTAACAGAGTACATTGATCAACTGATTGAACAGTCTAAAGTTAATCCAGAAGAAAACAAGACCACAGTTAAAGCGATTAGAAAAAAAGAAAATGAATTAAATCTGATCAATAAAAAGATTAGAAAATTCATGGGTTTTAAGACACTTTTAATCATCTTAAGTGTCATCTCTGTTGTAGGAGCTATCTATTCACTCGTTCAGTTATTCCAAGTAGGCTTTATGCCTCTTTATTTAGGGATCGCTATCGCAGGAGTTATCTTGTTAGTTATCTCAATTATGGTGATGAAAAAGAAGATTAATCCTGTCATCAAAGATGCTCAAGCAATCAAGAGCAAAATTGAAGATGAGATCAAAGTTTTAAAGGATGAAGCATGGGTTCAAATGAAACCACTCAATGATTTATTTACGGAAGGTATGAGCAAAGCTTTATTCCAAAAGACGATACCTTTGATTAAGATGGATAAGTTCTTTGATTCAAAACGTCTTGATTATTTAGTCAACCGATTTGGTTTAGCAGAACTTTATGATAAAAATCGATCTGCACTTTATGTTCAGTCAGGTGAAATGAATGGTAATCCATTTTATTTATGTCGTGATTTAGTTCATTACTTAGGCACTAAACGTTATTCAGGATCGATAACGATTCACTGGACCACGACATCCGTTGTCAATGGTAAACGTGTAACCAACCATCACACACAAGTCTTAACAGCAACCGTAGAAAAACCCTGTCCTTATTACTATCGTGAACCCTATTTGGTTTATGGTAATGATGCAGCTCCTGATCTGACGTTCTCAAGAGAAGATTCTGATGCAGAACATATGAATGAAAAACAGATTGAACGCCAGGTTAAACGCGACTTAAGAAAGTTAGAGAAGAAGACAGAGAAAAGCATTGCAAAAGGTGGTACATACACCGTTATGGGTGGTAACTCTGAATTTGAAGTTCTCTTTGGAGCAAGCGATCGCAATAACGAAGTTCAATTTAGATTACTATTTACACCTTTAGCACAAAAACAACTCTTGGAACTCATGAAAGATCAAGAGATTGGTTATGGTGATGATTTCGATTTTGAAAAGATTAAGAAAATCAATATTGTTTATCCAGAACATTTAGATAATTTTGATTTAAATATTGCTCCATCTTTCTTTCATGGATATGAATTAGAACAGATTAGAAAGAACTTTATTGACTAT
>DAOTHC010000032.1:0-8840 GCA_035447465.1 Acholeplasmataceae bacterium | reverse complement strand
GCATCTGCACCTTGAAAAGGAACCATGCCCTCAGGGATCAGACGATCAAGACTATTTTTAATTTGACTCATGATTTCACCCTTTCTAAAAGCTTTTTAGCGCGTAGAATAATGGGTTTATCGATCATTTTACCATCCATTGAAAATGCACCTTTACCATTTTTAATAGCTAAGGCTTCAAGTTCAACGATACGTGTTGCTTCATCGATTTCCTTTTGAGATGGCATAAATGTTTCATTGATCACGTCGATTTGAATCGGATGAATACATGCTTTAGCAGTCATACCTAATCGTTTAGCATGTTCTGCATCATATGAAAGACCTTCTTTAGACGACACATCCGTAAAAGGCGTATCGATCGCTTCTTTTTGATAAGCTTTTGCAGCGTAGACAACAAGTTGTCTAGCAAGTAGAATTTCTTCACCTTCACGTGTACGTTCTACACCAAGATCAGTAGCTAAATCTTCACCACCAAGAAGAAGTGCTGTAACACGTGGATGTGAAGCGATACGATCAACTTCAAATAATGATTTAGCTTGTTCAATAATGGGAATGACTAGCATCATCGCGCGTTTTTGTTTCTTCTCAAATTTATGAAGTAACAGATCAAGTTTTTCAATGGCTGAATAACTTGCTTTAGGTAGCATAATCGTATGAATAGGCCATGCCAAACATGACTCAAGATCTTTTTCAAAGAAGGGGGAATCTAAATCGTTAATTCTAACAATCAGTTCTACATCTTTGAGGGTATTTAATTTTAGATATTCAGTAAGTAGATCTCTAGCTGCATCTTTTTCACTCATTTGGATGGCATCTTCTAAATCAAAGATGATACCATCAGCATCAAAAATATCAGCATTTTGAAGCATAGCTGGAGTATTTGCAGGAATAAATAAGAGGCTTCGTCTCATTTCTTTTCCTCCAATCGTTTGATGGCAGTCAAAAGTCTAGCTCTAATCGTGTAGTCAAGTGCACCTTTATCAGAGATGTGAACCTTCATTGTTTTAATTTTTAGTTGTTTGAGACAGTTTAAAATCTCTTGTTCAATTTGTTCACCAAAAGCTTCTTTGACAATACTTTCAACTGTAATTGAAAGAACATCACTGGGCTCAACAGTGATCAAACAATCATTTGATTCTAATGTTCCGGCACTTGCATACATAAAATCACCTATTTACGTGAATTAGCTAATGCTATCACACGTTCCATCATATTATTAACAATCATATAACCAGAATCGACATCCATAGCAGGTTTAGCTAAACATAAATCAGCTTCACACGCGATAGCTACAGATGTAGTAGCTTCTGCAGATAAATTGGTTTCGTTGCATGTACCACCGCAATATGCACCAATTTTCTTTTCTTTACAATATAAAATAGCTTCAGCAATATTATTAATACCACCTAAGTCAGGTGTCTTAATTTGAAGAACATGTCCTGCTTTTTGATCCGCGAAATAACGGATGTCCTCAAGTGTATTACACCATTCATCAGCAACGATCTCAAGTGGCGTTCCTAAGGCATCAATCGCTTTGGTAATCTCACGAAGTGCAACCATGGTGCCTTCACGATCACCCGTATCGATAGGACCTTCAATACGTAAGAAGAAGGGTTTCGCAGTTTCTGCAAGATCGACTAAATATGAAACAATCTTAACAATATCATTGTTAAATGCTATTCCAAGTGTACCATAAACATCGATATGGAAAGTTGGTAAGTAGTTTTGATCCATACGTTTAGCTAAAACACGATCACGCATCCAAGCGACATATTCTTTTAAAATCTCACCTTGATAACCTAATTTTTCTTTAACATTGTTGATGAGTGCATGTGGCATAGCATCAACTTCTTTTAAAATCATTTTATCAACATTGGTGTAACGATCATCTCCAGATTGTGCAAAAATGGGAATGCGGTGTAGTTTTTTAAGCGTTGGATGGTATTCATCACGGACAATTTCTGCCATCGTCTTTTTTTGTGAGATAGCTACAGCCGATAGTAAAGCTTGTGTGATACCATAACGAATCGCTGTATGAACACGGTTGCCATTAATCTTCATTCTGTCATATTTTTCAGCAAGTGGTTTAAATGAAGATACATCTTCACCGATGAGGTGAGGTACGATATGTTTTTCGATAAAAGGTATAAAGTCATCAGCTAAGAAAAGTGGATCTCTACCACCAGCACCTGAATACTGTACGGCTGCACAATCACCAACACCGATATCACCGTTTTCTAAAACGAGTTGTACAGAAATAGCTTCACCTGGGACTCTAACTTCTTTAAATCCTTCAGTTAATGCGTCGCCAACATATAAAAATCCATCTTTATAAGCATCTTTTTTAATAGCTTTTTGATCATCGAAATAAAATCCTGTGTAACTTTTGGTTAAAATGACGTTTGTAATTTTCATGTTATTTTGTTTGTGTTTGTTGAGGTCTACCAATCATTTCACCACGAGATACTGCATAAATATCATCGACAGTCATTTGGAATGTGATAGGACGGCCTTCAGCTTTTGCCCTTTCTTCTAATTTAGCTCTATGGAAATCTTTAATATCTTGTGTCATACCTAAATGACCGAATTCAAGGATTCTGACACAACCTTCGTTATCTCTTGCAGGTAAAACCTGATTTTGATTTTGTTTAGATGGTGCAAATGGTACATCAATGACACCGAGTTCAAATGCTTTAATGGTACCAACTGCTAAGTCGCCTTCACCAAGTTCAAATACTTTATCCATCAGGCACATCACTTCTTTACGAATCTGATATTCCTCGATTTGAAGTTCTTTAGTGGTTGGCATTTTTTGATCTTTAAGTAAGTTGACAACCATACGCGATTCACGAATACCAAAAGCGTTAATTTCTTTGGTTGGAACACCGATAGATTCATAAGGTGTCTTCGTAATCATTTTGGTTGCTCCTGCTAGAGCAGCAACCGTAGAAGCCATCGCAATAAGTCCTGAAGCCTTAGCTTCATCTTGTGGGAAACCACCCATCCATTGATGGAAGACGGTTGTGACTTCAACGTCATAACCATATTTCTTTAAATATTCTTCAGTTAATGCTTGAAGCATATGAATCGCAGCAACGTCCTGTAGGACATTACCACATTGACCATAACCAACTGTGATATTTCTGACACCTTGTTCAGCAGCAAGCATCGCTTCGATAATACCAATGGTAATCGCGATGGATGGTGGAACCAAAGTTCCAGTGAGGGGACCGAATGGTTCACGATTGATATGAATACCATGGTCTTCATAATATCCAACTAAACGATCACAGTATTGCCAGTAGTAAATGGAGTCAGCGAGTGAAACATTTTTTGCATAAGGTAAATTATACGATATACCGCCACCTTCATTGGATGTCCATCCGGCAGCATGAATAATTTCTGATAACAAACGTGCATCAGGTGTACCGTGTCTCGCTTGTAGAGGTACGTTAACTGAATCTAAGACTTTCTTACATGCAGAAACACCATGGTTGACAGCTGGAAAACCATTGAGCATCGATCTTCCTTCACGTCTAGAAACCAAAATTCCTTCTTCAGCTTCATGGTAACGATTTTGTCTTGTGTATGAGTCGATGGTAGAAGGTAAAAAGTCTGCCCCTGCCTCTTCAAGATGTTGCATGAGATCAATGTGTTCCTCAAGAAGAGCAACCCCAGCTCGTGGTTGAACATAGGTGCGTTGTTCTAGTTTAGCTTTCTTTAACTTGAGTGCAAAATTCTTATGATCAGGCACCTCTTTAAGTGTTTGAATTGCGGTCTCTAAATCAAGCAGAGGATCCTGTCCTGTCGGCCAAGATGCTAAGACCTCTTTTCGCATCGAAAGGAATTTTTCTAATGGCCATTTTTTGTTGACAACTTGCATAATTTTCTCCTAAAGTTTGATGATACGTTTTTTCATAATACGTAATGCAATCATGGGATAATCAATTGATAGAAGACCCATCGCTGATAAGATATAATCTTGATCGATGTAGTAATCTGGATGTTTTGGTCTTAATTCCATCGCTTTCTGATCAGATGATAATGCTTCTTGTAATAATGTTTTTGGATCACGGTGTGCGATGACAGCACCACCTGTTCCAATAAATGAACTGACATTAGTTAAATCCTTACCTGTTTGATGATACATCATACCCATAGGGGTGTAAACACTTGTTAAATGACCAACATGGCGTTTAACTGCCACATCGATGCATCGTTTTGCTAAAATGTCTTCAATGATAAAGTCATGATCTGATAGAGGAATGAAATCGACATGCTCATGACGATGCATACATTCCTTTTCGATATCAAGCTGTTGATGTCCGTAATGTGCGATATCAGAAGGTGTCATGGATTGTAAAATACCTAAACTTGAATATCTCATGCCTAAATCGCCTTCAACCGTACGTTTAGCAAAAGGTTCTTCAAGTCCAGTTAATATCGCATTCATATGTGTCGGTAGACCATCTGCGATCGAATAGATGTCTGTGGTTGCACCTCCGACATCTGCTAACATGATATCGCCTAATCCCTTTTCATCGTCAAATCCTTTAGATAAAAGTTCAGCAGCTACCAAGACAGCATGTGGTGTTGGTAAAATAACGCGATCAATAATCGCTTCAACCTTTTTGATACCTTTAGCTTCGATAATGTTTTTAACGAATATATCTTTAATACGATCTCTAGCATCATTGATGTTGAGCACATTGAGTTTAGGCATCACGTTTTCGCAGATAAAGAACGTCTTTTGTGCAGCAGATAAAATGCGAATAATCTCATCTGATGCATCCTTATTTCCAGCAAAAACGATGGGTGCTGTGATGTTGGATTCTGCAAGTTTTTGTGCATTGTGAATGACACACTCAGAATTACCTCCGTTAGCCCCACCGGCTAAAAGTATGATATCGATTTTTTTATCTAAAATCTGTTGAAGCTCTTGATTATTAATGTGATGAGACAGAACTAAATCGACCTTGGCACCTGCACCTAAACAAACTCGCTTTGCAGCTTCTGTTGTGAGTTCTTCAACTAAACCAATCGCAGCCATTTTTAATCCCCCAGCTGCAGATGAGCATGCGACAATTTTATCAAATACGATGGTTTTTCCAATCTGTTGATACAAATTTGCTAAGGCGTATTGATAACCTTCAATGATATTTGTTTCAACTGTTGTCATCGCCTTCGATGTTCCAATGATATCTTCTTTTTCTAGATCAACAGCGGTTAGTTTTGTAAAGGTTGATCCAAAATCAACAAGTAGATAGCATCCCATTATTGGACGCCACCTAAATCTTCTTTAATCGTATCTAAAACCATATCAATGGTCGTTCCTGGTGGATACACACGATCAAACCCCATATCTTTAAAACGTTTTTCAACATCTTTAAAATCTTGTTTACCAACAACGATGTTGCCACCCACATAAAGTAATACATCCTTCAGGCCAGCCTCATTACACTTATCTCTCATGCCACGGCAATCAAGCTCTCCATGACCATATAAGGATGAGACCATAATTAAACGAGCTGACGTTTCAATAGCTGCGTTAATAAAATCCTCTTGTGATGATAACACGCCGACATTGACAACATTGTAGCCTTCGCGTGTTAACGTATACTCGATGATTCGATTACCAACAGCATGAACATCAGCTCCGATAACGCCTATAACGATTGATTTCATTTTTTCCTCCAGCATGCGTTATGTAAAAAAATAAAACGCTTACATACAATTGTATTTTAATACAAATAGGCTCAAAAAACAACCTTGTATTGTCATTTGCGTTTGACTTTTTTTCGTGTATAATGAGATTGGGTGATAGCGTGCGGAAAATAGAGATGAATTTCATCACACAAACCGTCAAAGAATTGGCGATGGATGCGAATTGTAACATCGGTAAATCATTTATCGATGAACTTCGTGAAGCACTAAAAAAAGAAAAATCTGCAATAGGTAAAAACGTCATTGAACAAATCATTGAAAATGATACCATTGCCATGGAAAATAGAGAACCGATGTGTCAAGACACTGGGTTAGTCGTTGTTTTTGTTGAACTAGGCTATGATGTTCATTTAGAAGGTGATCTTTATGATGCCATCAATGAAGGTATTAGACAAGCTTATCATGAAGGATTTCTAAGAAAATCTGTTGCTAAGCATCCGATTACACGTGGTAACACAAATGATAATACCCCAGGAATTATTCATGTCAAATTAGTCCCAGGCGATAAAATCAAAATCACGTTAGCGCCAAAAGGTGGCGGTAGTGAAAATATGAGTTTAGTTAAAATGCTTGTACCGTCAGATGGTATTGAAGGCATTAAAAAACTAGTTTTGCATACCATTTTTTATGCAGGAGGAAAACCATGTTCTCCACTCATCGTTGGTATTGGCTTAGGTGGTAATTTGGAAAAGTCAGCTTTAATTGCTAAAGAAGCATTAATGCGTGATCTCAATGATGTCAATCCTGATCCTGTATTAGCGAAGCTTGAACAAGAATTGCTTGATGAAATTAATCAATTAGGTGTTGGTCCCATGGGATTTGGTGGGACAACCACAGCACTTGCAGTTAAGATCAACAGTTATCCTTGTCATATAGCTTCATTACCTGTTGCAATTAATCTTCAATGTCATGCATCTAGACATAAAGAAAGAGTGATTTAAATGGCAGAATTATACGTTCATACACCGATTAAAGAAGTGGATATCGCTAATATGCATGCAGGTGATATCGTCTACATATCAGGTATTATCTATACGGGAAGAGATGCTGCTCATAAGCGTCTTGTTGAATCACTCAAAGAGAGTGGACAATTGCCTATTGATCTATCGAATCAAGTCATATACTATGTAGGTCCTACACCTGCTAAACCAGGAAGACCTATAGGATCTTGTGGACCTACCTCAAGTTATCGTATGGATAAGTACTCACCTGTTCTCATGAAAAAGGGTTTAAAAGTCATGATAGGTAAAGGTGATCGTAGCGAAGATTTTATTGCTGATATGATTGAAAATAAAGCTGTATATCTTCAAGCTGTTGGTGGTGCAGGAGCTCTTTTATCACGTAAAGTAAAGACATCACAGGTTGTTTTATACGAAGATTTAGGTGCTGAAGCTATCTATAAGCTTGAAGTTAAAGATTTTCCAGCGATTGTAACTTATGACATCTATTGTGGCAATTTAATCGTTGATGAAGTTAAAAAATATCAGACCATCAAACCTGATTAAGGAACGTATGTCGTTCCTTTTTGTTAGGGTATGAAAATGATTATATGGAGGGTATCATGAAAATCGTGAAGTGGTTTTTGCTCGTTTTACTAGGTATCATCATCATTGCCGTCGGTTTTGTCGGTGTATTAACCATTATGGAGTACAGACCAGAAGATATCGAAGAAGTACCCATTGAAAACAATCAAAGTCAAGCCATTATGCTTAATGAAGCCATGACGATTATGACATTTAACATGGGTTATGCAGGTTTAGGGGAAGATGAAGATTTTGTCATGGATGGAGGTACCAAAGGTATTCCTGATAGTAAAACTGTTGTTGAAGATTATTTGACAGGTATCAAAGGCATCTTAGAAAATCATCCATCAGATTTTTATCTTTTACAAGAAGTTGATGTTAATGCAAGACGTAGTTATGGTATCAATGAAGTCATGGGAATCACTGAAACGTTAGGCGAGACGTATAGCACTGCATTTGCCTATAATTTTAAAGCTCCTTTTGTTCCTTTTCCTGTTTCGTTGACAGATTATATTGGTTACGTTGAAAGTGGTATTGCATCCTTTACAACATATCGTGTTGAAACTATATCACGTTATCAATTTCCTGGTGCATTTAGTTGGCCACTTCGTGTTGCCAATTTGAAAAGAGCTATGATGGTATCAACATTTGATATCGAAGGCTCAGATCAAAAACTCTTAGTTGTTAACTTACATATGTCGGCTTATGATGCCAGTGGTACACTTCGTGAACAAGAAATGGCTTTCTTAAAGAGTTTTCTAGAAGAACAACAGACGTTAGGTAACTATGTCATTGTCGGTGGTGATTTTAATCAAACCTTCCCGGGAGCAGAAGATATATATCCTACTCAGGAGGGACTATGGGAAGCTTATCCTATTGAAACAGATTTTTTACCTGCTGGATATCGTTTTGAATATGATGCTACACAACCATCATGTCGTCTTCTTAATCAACCTTATGATTCAACTGATGACATGACACAATATTATATTATTGATGGATTTATCGTTTCAAGAAACATTGAAACATTGGCTTATGATGGCATAACTGTTGGAGCGAAAACCTTGAATGAGAATTTTAAGTATTCAGATCACAATCCTGTTGTTTTAACATTTAAACTGTTGTGAGGTGTTTATGGATAGTCAGAAATTACAAAAAGAAGTTTTTGAACGTGTCGAAAGGCTGATCAAACGACATGGTCCACGACTTGCTGGTACGAAAGAAAGTTTAGCTTGTGCGGAAGATCTTTTTGTTGAATTAACGAATATATCGGATCGCACGAAAAAGGAAGATTTCGATGTTTATCGTGGCGCTTTTTTAGGTTGGATTCGTATCTTAGTTATCTCTTTTTTAGCAGGTGTTGTTGCACTATGGCTTAATCAACCACTTTTGGCTTTTGGATCAGCACTTTTATCGATTATCATTTTGTCATTACAGTTCTTTTTATATTTACCATTACTAGATCTCTTTTATCCGAAAAAAACTGCACGAAATGTCTATGGCATTATCGAACCCAAGGGTGAAATCAAACATCAAATCATCTTATCTGGACATCATGATAGTGCACGTATCTTTAATTTTTTCATTCATCAAC
>DAOTHC010000031.1:0-9319 GCA_035447465.1 Acholeplasmataceae bacterium | reverse complement strand
TTTTACCATTATGACTTTTTAAAGTATAATGGGTATGGAAATAAACGATAAGGAGTACACTATGAACAAACATTTTGTCGGATTAATTATTATGGATGGCTACGGGCTTGCTCCAGCAAGTTCTAGCAACGCAGTTTCACTCGCTAAAAAACCATTTTTAGATCAGTTATTTAAGGATTATCCATCAAGCACACTTCAAGCAAGTGGTGAATACGTTGGATTACCTGATGGTCAAATGGGTAACAGCGAAGTAGGACATTTAAATTTAGGTGCTGGACGTATTGTCTATCAATCGTTAACAAGAATCAACGTTGCGATTAAAGATGGTTCGTTCTTTAAGAATCAAGCTTTCTTAGATGCGATTGCTCACGCTAAGAAAAACAACTCCAATTTACACATTTTCGGTCTAGTCTCAGATGGTGGTGTTCACTCATACCCAACACATATCAAAGCACTTCATGACTTAGCCGTTTCTCAAGGAGTAACACCTTACTTACATGCTTTCATGGATGGAAGAGACACCCCACAAACCGCAGGTTTAGGTTACTTAAAAGACTTAATGGATGGCGGTATGAAAGTTGCTACTGTATCTGGTAGATATTATGCAATGGACCGTGATAACAACTGGGATCGCATTCAAAAAGCATATGATAATATGACACTTGGTACCGGAGAACACAAAGGTGCATTAGAAGGTATCCAAGCATCATATGATCAAGGTGTCACAGATGAATTTATCATTCCTTTTGTAGCAGATGAAAAAGGACTCATTAAAGATAATGACGCGATTATCTTTGCTAACTTTAGACCTGACCGTGCAATTCGTATTGCAACAGCTTTCTCAAATCCTGAAAAAACGTCACTTTATCAAACAGCTGGTAAACCTAACTTTGATTTAAAGCATACATTAAAAAACATCTTCTTTGTATCGATGATGCACTATAACGAATCCGTTAAAGGTCCTCTCGCATTTGAACTACAAACACTAGATAACCTCTATGGTGAAGTGATCGCAAACAATAACTTAAAACAACTTCGTATTGCAGAAACTGAAAAGTACGCACACGTTACCTTCTTCTTTGATGGTGGATCTGAAAGAGATTTAAAAGGAAGTAAACGTATTTTGGTTGAGTCACCTAAAGTAGCAACCTATGACTTGAAACCAGAAATGAGTGCTTTTGAAGTCAGAGATAAGGCCGTTGAAGCGATTAAGAGTAAAGAATTTGATACCATGATTCTTAACTTTGCAAATCCTGATATGGTGGGTCATACTGGATCGATTGAAGCAGCTACAAAAGCTGTTGAAACTGTTGATCAATGCACCAAAGATGTTGTTGAAGCGATTCTATCCATTGGTGGTGTTGCCATCGTCTTAGCTGACCATGGTAATGCTGAAAAGATGAGAGATGATCAAAATCAACCTCATACTGCTCATACCACCAACTTAGTACCTGTTGTCATCACGAAAAAAGGACTTAAAGTTAACACCGGTGCTCTCTGTGATGTTGCACCTACGATGTTAGATCTTTTAGGGGTTGAACAACCTAAAGAAATGACGGGTAAGAGCCTTATTATCAAGTAAACAGGATAACTAAATATAAATAACTATTCATTTTTCAAGATAACTATAGATTGAACTTATAGAAAAAAGGCTATTGTGATTAATAGCCTTTTTTAATACTTGAAAACTATTATTAGATGACCTTTACAATCAACCTAGAATTTAAAACATAGGAATGATCATTATAATCAATGTTAGAACAAACGTAATACTAAAAATTATACCTTTTATGATGACGATTTTCTCCTTTGATAACATCGTGTTAGATATTAAAATTAGAAATGTATAATACAGAAAACACATCGCTATGATTGCAATTGAAAAAGGAATATATATTTGATAAAGTAGATGACTAAACGGAGTGAATACCCAATCTCTGCTAAATATACCATACAATAAAAACGTTCCTGATACTGTAATAATTGAATTCACCATGATGAGTAACACATTCTTAACAAAGCCTAGAATTACAGAATTGAAATATGTATCTATCATATAATATGCAAAATCGATCAAGACACTAATACCTAGCAACACAATCAATGTTTTGTGAATCGGAGAACTGTTTGAGTTGAAGTAAGTGTTAAATAAACAATAAACAGAAAAAAGGAAAAGGTTGATGGGTGTCCAAGATAATTTGATTCTTGGGATAAAAGTCAAAATGCACAAAATGATATAAAGCGGTGCAGTAAAAATAAATATATCAAAAACATGTCCAAAGTGACTAAATAAAAAATATAAAATTAGAACGGCTAAAGATAACAACAATATAACCAATAATGCAATTGGCATAACATATAGATATGATATATTTCTTTTTTCATTCTTTGATTGATTCACTGGAATAATACCTCCCCGTTTCGAACACTTTCAGGCACAGCCGTGCCAAATTGGTTTCCAATTGTCCGGGGATACGGACTTGTAAGTTGAAAACCTGACAAATTTTGTCTTTAATACCCTAATAGATTAGCTGAATCCTTGTTCCAAACAAATCATTCCTGATCTTCTAACATTTCTAATACATCACAATCATAACCTACACTTTTGATTGCATCGACAAGTTTTATTTCATTGGTGTTTTGATCTTCAAAAACGATTTTGCCAATCTTGGTAACAAGATCGATTTCAAAATGCGTTGCACCAGCAGCATAGAGTGCATTTTCAATGGTTGTCATACAGCTTGTGCAATGCATGAGCCCTTTTAGGGATACATACATGACAGGCATGGCAATCCTCCTTTGATGATTGTTATAATAAATAATATTCAATCAATGCTTGTGTTCCTGAATCATCTAGTCCACGTTCAACTAACTTTTCATACATCTTGGTAACAATCTCTACAACCTCAAGTGGTAAATCTTTTTTCTCATCTAAAACAAGTTTTAAATCTTTTAAGAAGTGCTTGATGAAGAAACCAGGCGCGTAATCATGATGAATCATTTTAGGTCCATTGTTGATGGCTTGCCATGAACTTGCTGAACCACCTGTTATAACTTTAAGCATATCTGTTTGATCTAAACCTTTAGCTTTGGCATAAGTCAATGCCTCTGCAATGCCTGAAATAGCACCAGCAATGGCTGTTTGATTAGCTAGTTTTGCGTGTTGCCCAGAACCAGGTCCACCCATATACGTAATGGTTTTACCCATCTTATTAAGCAGCGGTAAAATGGTTTCAAAAGCTTTTTGATCACCACCTACCATAATAGATAATGTGGCGTTGATAGCACCAATATCACCTCCGGTGACCGGTGCATCTAGCATGATGAGACCTCTTATTTTTGCCTCTTTTTCTAATGCGATAGCTAACGTGGGTGATGATGTCGTCATATCAACGCATATGGCACCTTTTTTCGCATTTTTCATAACTTTTTGATAAACTTCCTGAACGTCAGAAGGATAGCCTACGATTGAAAAAATGACATCAGCATCTTTGACACATGCATCGATGCTTTCTACAGCTTTAACTTTAGGCTCTAAAGATTTTGCTTTATCAAACGTACGATTATATGCAGTTACTTCATAACCTGCATCAACCAAGTGTAGAGCCATTGGTTTTCCCATGACACCTGTTCCAATCCATGCAATCTTCATAAAAACCTCACTTTGTATGTTCTTCTAACCAGGTGATCACATCTTGAAAAGTCTTGTCACGTTCGAGATCGTTAAAGATTTCATGATAGGCATCTGGATAAGTAATGATCTTCTTATCTTCAACAGGTACAATATCATAAAGTCGTTTTGAAAACTCAACTGGAACAATCTTATCAGCTTCACCATGCAAAATTAGTACAGGTGTTTGATAATCTTGTATGTGTTTGTTTAAGTAGCGTACACCACCAACAAACATGTTACCTGCAAGTGAAAAATAAAACTTCTTTAAATTAAGTGGATCTTGAATATATGCTTCTTCGACAGATTTAATGCGTGATAATTGGTCATCTGCAAAGTTTGTCTTTCTTGGTAAAAATCCTAACCAACGATACCCAATAAATCTGAATGGTAGGACATCTTTAATAAAATATGAAGGTGCAGCTGAAGAAATGATACCATCGACATCGTGATATTTAACACCATACATGTTAACGATCAGTCCACCCATGCTGTGCCCAACTAAAAAGAGTTTTTTAGGTTGATTCTTCTTTTCTTCAAGAACAAGTTCATGAAGATCATCGATTGTTTGATGATAACTCTTGAGAGCTCCTCTTTTCCCTTGGCTCATCCCATGACCGCGGATGTCATAGCGAACAACTGAATATCCAGCAGCATTTAGTTTCTGTGTGATTTCATCATACCGCCCAGAATGTTCTGCAATACCATGCGTGACAATCACACTTCCTTTTGGAGTTTCCACATCATCTCTTTTGACGTGAATTAAGACATTATTGATTAGCATCGAAACCACCCCTTTTCTTTATTATACAACGAAAAAGCATTCATAAACTTAGATTTCTATGATATGATAAATATAGTACGATTAAATCGAGGTTTTCATATGAAAAAAAGTGTTATCTTACTTTTAATTCTATCCCTTTTTACGGTTATTCCCTTTCTGACCGTCAGGGCTGATTTTGGTCCTAAACGCACATTAGATGTTGAAATTATAGGCATTAATGAACCCTATCACATTGAATTACTGATGAAGGGAACATTACCTGTTGATGATGAACTGATATCTATTCAATCCGTGATAGCTGATGAATATGAAGATTATCCAGATATGCTTTACGATTTTGAACTCAATGGGTATGTAGCAGCTAGTTTAGTATTACCCTGGGGTTCAAACTATCAAAACCCTCGCGATAACTATTATATTTATCCTTATAATCCACCAACAGAATTTAAGATTATGCTCATCTTTGAAGATAATCATTATATCGTTTCTAGAACCATTACAACCACATTATTTAACAGCAAAGTAACTTATGACTTATCTTTAATCAATACAGATTCTACACAGACTAATGTTGGAAAAGTTACTCAAGTTTTTCCAACACAGACGATGACATTAGAACTCGTCCTTCGTATCATTGGTACCATTTTTATCGAAATATTAGTGCTCTTCCTGTTTGGTTATGTCAGCAAGCGAAGTTATAAACTTGTAGCTTATGTCAACATGGTGACACAGATTGTATTAACACTGTTTATGTTTGCCGCAAAATACTTTATTTATCCTGTCATTGGCGAAATATTCGTTTTAATTGTAGGTGAAACGATGATTTTCATTTCAGAGATTGTCATCTACAGGTTCTACTTAAAAGAAAAAACGAAAAGTAAAGCGATGGTTTACGCACTTGTGGCAAACACCATCTCACTTCTCGCAAGCTTCTCCGTCATGATTTTAATGACCAATATGTAAAAGACCGAGCAGGTCTTTTTTTATTTGATAGATATATCTCCATCAAGAATTCTAGATTTCAATGATAACAGTTTTTCTTTAATGATGTCTGCTGTTTCATAGAATGTTTGATCAGGTTGTCCAGTTGGATCATCTAATCCCCAATCTTCACGATGCTGACATGGGATAAAAGGACATTCGACGTTACATCCCATCGTGACGAGAACATCAAGTTCTTGAGGGATATCATCAAGTAGTTTTGAGTGTTGTGTTTGATTCATGTCGACATCATACAAATCTTTGATGATTCTAACAGCATCTTGGTTAATCTGAGGTTTTGTTTCGGTTCCTGCGCTATATGCATCAAAAAAATCAGGTTCTAAAACTTTGGTAATCGCTTCAGCCATTTGACTTCGGCAACTGTTATGTACACAGACAAACGCGATCTTTAATTTTCTCATTTATACTTCTCCTTCTTTAAACCAATGTTTGGTTTTATTGGCTATTTTTACTAAGATGAGCATCACAGGCACTTCCACTAAGACACCTACAATGGTTGCTAGAGCAACCCCTGGATTTAATGGGAACAAGCTCACAGCAACTGCAACAGCTAATTCAAAGAAATTGCTTGCACCTATCATGGCTGCAGGTGCTGCAATATCATAGTTTAATTTCATTTTTTTAGCACTCATATATGCGATGAAGAATATCACAAATGTTTGAATAACTAAGGGGATACTAATTAAAATGATATGTAGTGGATTTTCAATAATCAGCGTTGATTGAAGTGAGAAGATCAGTACGAGTGTTAACAGTAATCCCCACATGGTTATTTTAGAAAAACGCTTAACAACATGTTCATTAAAATAGTCTAATCCATGATTCTTGATAACCACATAACGTGTTAATGAAGCCAATACAAGTGGAACAACAACAAACAATAAAACCGATAGAAATAATGTCAGCCAAGGTACTGCAATACCAGAAATACCTAATAATAATCCAACAATTGGGACAAATAAAACCAAAATAATCAAATCATTGGTTGCAACCTGAACAAGAGTATATGCAGGATTACCTCTAGTTAAACTACTCCATACAAAGACCATCGCTGTGCATGGTGCAGCACCTAATAAGACAGCACCAGCCAAATAATCTTGTTGTAAGTTCTCGGGTATGATTGATTTAAAAATAACTGTAAAAAATAACGATGCAATACCAAACATTAAGAACGGTTTAATCAACCAATTAACAACCCATGTCAAATATAAACCTTTGGGATTTTTCCCTACTTTCTTAACAGACGTAAAGTCAATCTTTAACATCATCGGATAAATCATAAGCCATATTAAAATACCAATAGGTAAGTTAATATTAGCTATTTCAAATCGATGTAAGAAATCAGGAACACTTGGGATGAATTTTCCAACAAGGACACCTAGACCCATGCATAAAAGGACAAATAGTGTTAAGTATTTTTCAAAGAAACTGATCTTCATCTTCCTCTCCTTACGCTTGTTTGATTAATTCTTTAATTTCATCAACTGATGGGACACGACCATAAGAAACAACCTTTGCATCCACCATAAGACCTGGTGTTCTTAAAAGGTTAGCTTTTGCAATCTCAGCCATATCGGTTACATAGATGACATTAGCTTCGATAGATAGTTCATCAACGGCTTGCTTCGCATACTCATAGAGTCTTTTACAATTTGAACAACCTGATCCTAACACTTTGATTTCCATATTGTTTTCCTCCCTTCTATATGAATAAATAACTGATTAAATTAAACACATAACCCATGATAATAATACCCGTAATGACAATACCAGTGAATAAGAAAAATAATCTGGGTTTAATCACTTTTTTAATCATGATAAGCGATGGTAAAGATAGTGCAGTTACAGCCATCATAAAGGCTAAAACTGTTCCAATACCAACACCTTTTAAGATAAGCGCTTCAGCGATGGGTAATGTTCCAAAAATATCAGCATACATCGGAACACCGACAAGTGTTGCGATTAAGACGGAGAATGGATTGTTATCTCCTAAGACAGTTAATACGAATTCTTGAGGAATAAAACCATGGATAAAGGCTCCTATACCAACACCGATAAGAATGTAGATCCATACACGGTTAAAGATTTCTTTAACTTGTTCAAATGCGTATTGGATACGTTCTTTTTTTGTCATCACATACTCATTTAAATCTTGACTTGATTGTTTTTTTCTTTCTTCTTTAATAAAATCTGCTACCTGATCATCCATCTTAAAGAAACTGATGATGGAGCCACCAATAATCGCAATGATTAATCCTACAATAACGTAAGCTAAAGCTATTTTCCAATTGAATATACTGGCGAGTAATAGAATGGATGCTAAATCAACTAAAGGAGATGAGATTAAAAACGAGAACGTCACACCAACAGGTAAACCTGCTTTGGTAAAACCAATAAAAATGGGAATGGATGAACAAGAACAAAATGGGGTGACTGTTCCTAATAAAGCGCCTAACGTATTCGCTCCTATGCCACTTTTTCCTTTAAGTAAACGTCTTGTTTTTTCAGGTGAAAAATAAGATTGTATATATGAAGATATAAAGATCAGTACACCAAGTAAAATGAAGATCTTAATGACATCATAAACAAAGAAGGTCAAACTGCTATAAGCGAGACTTTCTTCTGAAATTCCTATAACATCACCAAAAAACCATTTAACAAGTGCATCTAACCACGTCATTTTTAATAAAACATCATTAAGTAAGTTAAAAAAATCTTTTATAAGCTGCATGTTGCCTCCAGGTGATGATACGCATCAATAAATGATTTAATTTTGTCAAGAACTTCTTTATTGACGATATATTTAATCATATTACCATCACGAAAACTTGATGTGATGCCTACCTCTGTTAAAATTTTCAAATGATACGATAATGTGGGTTGCTGTATGTTTAATTTGTCGATTAACATACATCCACATAACTCACCTTTAAGCAGCAGTTTAATGATTAATAATCTGTTCTCATCAGATAATGCTTTAAACAATTGAGCCATACGTTTTTCCATATTTTCACCTATATCGATAATTATCTATATTGATATCTATCTATATTCTATAGCTTTATTTTTTTAAGTCAATCCTATTGACGAAATATTTACATTTCTTTCATGAAAATAACATCTTATTTTTTATAAAAATAAATAGAATTTCATTTGAGATTGAAAAAAGTCATCTTGGTGTATAATGAGAATAGAAAACGCTTTTAGGAGATCGAAATGAAAACAACAGTTCTACATGATAAACACCTGGCGTTAAATGCAAAAATGATTGAATACGCTGGCTTCCACATGCCAGTTTCTTATGCTGGTATCACGGAAGAGCACATCGCTGTTCGTACCAACATGGGGATATTTGACGTTTCGCATATGGGTGAATTTATCATTGAGGGTCAAGATGCTTTACCCTTTGTTAATTATCTTGTTACAAACATCATTCCTCTTGATACCGCTAAGGTATCTTATAGTTTGATGTGTGATGAATCTGGTTATGTCGTTGACGATTTGCTTGTCTACGTTATCAACGAAGAAAAAGTATTACTTGTTGTTAATGCTGGTAATATCGATAAAGATTTTGCTTGGGTTGAAAAACAAGCAGCATCTTTCAAAGTCACAGCAAAAAACATATCTGAAAGTATCGCACAAATCGCGATTCAAGGTCCACTTGTTAAAGACATCATCGATCAAATTATCGGTGTACCAGGTGATGATTTATCGTTCATGACGTATAAACAAGTTCCTTATCAAGATGGTCATGTCATCTTCTCAAGAACAGGTTATACCGGTGAAGACGGATTTGAAATTTATGGTGATCCTAAGTACATCGACATCTTATGGGATAAAGCTATCGCTTGTGGTGTTGTTCC
>DAOTHC010000030.1:2464-9372 GCA_035447465.1 Acholeplasmataceae bacterium | reverse complement strand
ATCCATGGGAGAGCCAAAAGAAGTTTGGGCATCACGTATCGAACTTTTACATCCTTATCAAGTCAATGCTAAACTGATGAAACTCGCTAAGAAAACTGCTATTTTCATGCACTGCTTACCCGCATTCCACGGCATGGATACTGAAGTGGGTAAAGATATTGCACAAACATTTGGACAAACTTATCCAACCGTTAAAGATGGTGCACTTGAGGTGACAGATGACGTGATTGAATCTGATCAAAGCGTTGTCTTTGATGAAGCAGAAAATCGTATGCATACGATTAAAGCTTGTATGTATGCAAGTCTAGGAGGTTCACATGTGTAGATATGTCATTTCTTTAGGGGGCAATGCTTTAGGCAATAATGCTGAGGAACAAAAACGTTTATTAACACATGTTGCTCACGCGATCTATCCACTGATTGAGATGAATCATGACATTGTGATCGTTCATGGAAATGGTCCTCAAGTGGGTATGATTAATCTTGCTTTTCAAGAATCGACATCAACACCGATGATGCCGTTTGCTGAATGTGGAGCAATGAGTCAAGGATACATCGGATTTCATATTCAAAATGCGATTCAAAACATCATGAGAGAAAGAGCAATTAAACATCCGATTTCAACAGTTGTTACACAAGTTTTAGTCGATGAAAAAGATCCTGCTTTCCTTCACCCCACCAAACCGATTGGAAGTTTTTATACGAAAGAAGAAGCGGAAAAGTTAGAACAAAACATGGGTTATACCATGGTGGAAGATGCAGGTCGTGGCTATCGGAGAGTTATCGCATCTCCAAAACCAATTGATATCATCGAAAAAGAAAGTATCTTAACACTACTTAATCAAAAACATATCGTGATTGCTGCTGGAGGCGGTGGCATCCCAGTCATTGAACATGACGGTAAACTCGTTGGTATTGATGCTGTAATCGATAAAGATTTTGCAAGTGCTAAGGTTGCAGAGATTGTTGGTGCTGATGAACTGATCATTTTAACTGCAGTTGAACACGTGTTTATCAATTACAACACCAAAGATCAAAAAGCGTTAACGGATGTAACGATTTCTGAATTAGAAACATACTTAAGTGAGTCACACTTCAAAAAAGGATCGATGTTACCTAAGATTGAAGCGTGCATGTCATTCGTTAAGGCAACTCAGCGTCCTGCTGTGATTGCATCACTTGATAAAGCTGTTGATGCCTTTAAACAAAAGAGCGGAACGGTTATTCGTCCATAACAAAAAAGGGGTGCTAGCTAGCACTCCTATTTTTTCATAATTTCGATACCAGCATGTTCACCCTGGAGTGCCCCCAAAAAATGTATCCGACTTTAAATAGAGTTTAATGATAAAATTAAACCAATAAAGGGGTACGATGTTATGAAAGGTTCACGATTTACAACTGAACAAATCATTATGAAATTAAGAGAGATGGAAATACACATTTCACAATGCATGAGCGTATCAGAAGCTGTGCGTTAAATAGGTATTAGTGATGCGACTTATTATAAGTGGCGATCTAAATATGCCAATATGACAACATCTGATGCGAGAAGACTCAAAGATTTAGAAATTGAAAATAACAGGCTTGAAAAGTTTGTCTGGTATTGGGATTTAATCGTAGAACGGTCAGATATCAACATGTGATCAAAGGTGATGAAGATGAAGTCACAGCTAAGATGATCGAACTCGCTACTCAGTATGGTAGATATGGCTATAGACGTATCACAGCGATGTTAAAGACTTTGGGTTATGATATCAATCATAAGCGTGTTGAACGCATATGGAAAGAAAACGACTTAAAAGTGCCAAAGAAACAGCCTAAACGTAAGAGACTATGGTTAAACGATGGTAGTTGTATAAGGCTGAGACCAAAATATAAAAACCATGTTTGGAGTTATGATTTCGTAACAGATCAGCTAGAGAACAAAAAGAAGCTTAGATGGCTCAATATCATTGATGAATATTCAAGGAGATGCATCTTCAGTGAACCAAGGCGAAATTGGAGACACCAAGATATCATTGAAGTGTTATCGGACTGTTTTATCCTTCATGGTGTGCCAGCACACATGAGAAATGATAATGGTCCTGAGTTCATTGCTAAAGAACTCAGGAAGTGGTTTAAAGATATTGGTGTCATCACTGCTTATATTGAACCGGGTAGTCCTTGGGAAAATGGATACTGTGAATCATTTAACAGTAAGATGAGAGATGAATTCCTAAATATGGAAGTGTTTAGTACATTAAATGAGGCTAAGGTACTTACAAAAGAGTGGGTTCTATATTACAATACCATTAGACCTCACAGTTCATTAAACTATCAACCGCCAGCACCGCTTACAATTCAAGAACTAAGATCTTAAATCTCTATTCTATTTTGGAACATTTTATGGGGCAGTGCAAGAAGATTTCAAAAGAAGTCGCATCTATCTACCGACATCATGAATGCAACAAGCAAATTATTCTAATGACCAATTATCTCGTGTTATCATAAATAGTGAATTTATAAATATGTTTGAGTATCTTGCACAAAAAGCAGAAAAATTATTATAAGCGAGCATTAGCAGATCTCTACATGTTTACTGATGATGTTAAAATTCCTTAAGGATTATCCATCATTTTATATCGCGACATCATTCAAGCATGTCGTAACGGACATTATGATGTATTTAGTCAAAAAAATTACGTGAGTGACACACGTAAGGATGAACTTATTCAAGCATACATTCAATCATTCAAGCGAGGTTAAAACGATGTCAAATGTCTGGGGTTTAGTTGGATCATATGTACTTATCTCTCTCATTATAGGCATTTCTACAATTTTGCAAAAAGCAAAGTTGATCAGTGATGAAGGAGCGCGCAAGTTCATTCACATCGGTGTATCGAACTGGTGGATTTTAGCTATGTATTTCTTCAATGATGACAATGCAGTATGGTTTGCAATGATTGCACCATTTACATTTATCATCTTGAACTACATTTCATACCGCACAAACTTATTGAAAGCTATGGAACGTGGTGGCAAAGGTAATTTAGGTACGGTTTATTTCCCTATTTCATTATTAATTTTAGTGGCACTCACCTTTGGTATTTTAGAAAATCCATTTATCGGAGCTGTTGGTATTTTGGTCATGGGTTATGGTGATGGTTTAGCAGCTGTGATTGGTAAGGCATATGGTAAACACAAACTTGCATTTGGTAAGTCCATTGAAGGATCTATAACGATGTTTGTGGCATCCTTTATCGTTGTTTTCCTCATTTCATTATTTACACAGTCTATTGCAATCTCGTTGATATTAGCATTAGGTGTTAGCGCATTAGCAACCATCGTTGAACTGATCACACCTAAAGGTTTAGATAATCTTTCAGTACCTTTAAGCACATCTTTCATCTACTATTTATTATTACTTATCATCTAGAGGTGGTTTATGCTTACTCAGATTTTAATTGGCATTGGTATAAGTTTTATCATAGCAGGATTAGCTTATTTAAAAAAATCACTTGATCAAAGTGGTTTGTTTACAGCTACTCTTTTAGGTGCCGTGATTTATGCGTTTGGTGGCCTTGTTGTTTGGGGATCACTGATTGCATTTTTTATTTCTTCATCATTGATTACTAAAGTATCAGAAAAAAGTGAAAAAAAGATGAGTAAGGGACGCAACTATGTTCAGGTACTAGCAAATGGATTGGTTGCTGCTGTCTTTTCTGTCATTTATTATTTCATGCAAATGGAAATCTTTTTACTCGCAGCTGTTGTTTCAGTAGCAACATCTAACTCAGATACATGGGCCTCTGAAATAGGTTCACTCTCTAAAGGTAAAACATTTTATATTTTAAATTTTAAGATCGCTCCTAAAGGTGTATCGGGTGCTATTTCAGGATTAGGTACCATCGCTTCATTCTTTGGGTCATTCTTTATTGCAGGTACCTTTTTAGCTCTTTATGCCATTATTTATGGTATTGGCATGGAAGATTTCTTTATGTTTGGAGGTATCATCACGATCTGTGGTTTCTTAGGAAATCTCATAGACTCTTATTTAGGAGGCTTTTTACAAGCGAAGTATCGTGGTGTTGATACAGGAACATACACAGAGAAGAGATGGCTTCCTAATGAAAAAGTCATTTTGGCATCTGGTTTAGCATTGATTACGAATGATGCTGTTAACTTGCTTTCTGGTTTAGCAGCTTCACTGATCACATTTATTTTCTTTATATGAATGAACATCGTATATTAAAATTAAAACCCGGATGGAACGAGAAGGGGTCATATGTATTATATTGGATGCAGCAGTCTCAACGCGTCCATTATAATCACGCACTGATGCATGCGATTGAACTGGCAAATGAACATGATTTACCAGTTGTTGTTTTTTTTGGATTAACGAGGTCGTATCCATCAGCAAACCTTAGACATTATCAGTTTATGCTTGAAGGTTTAAAAGAAGTGAAAGCCATCATTGAAAAGCTTCACATGACATTTGTTTTTAGATTGATTTCACCTGAACAAGGTGTTAAAGACTATTTAAGTGATGCAGCTTGTCTTGTTATGGATTATGGATACTTAAGACATCAAAAAGATTGGCGTAAAGATGTTTTAGATCATGCAGTTCATCATCAATTACCATTAGGTATCGATATGGTTGATACTGATGTGATAGTACCTGTAAGATATATTTCAAATAAAGCAGAATATGGTGCCTATACACTAAGACCCAAATTGATGAAAGCATATCGAGACTTTAGAGATTTTAAACGTCTTCCTGTTTGTTTATGTGAAAAAAAGATGGATCTATCATCAGACGATGATCTATCAGATATTCACAACTTATTAAGTCAACTCGATATCGATAAATCGGTAGAAGCATCACCTATCTATCGTGGTGGTTATACACAAGCAAGTCACATGTTTACTGAATTTGTGATGGAAAAGGCTAATCATTATGATGAAAGTAATGACCCATCCAAATCATTGACATCAAAAATGTCAATGTACTTACATTTTGGACAAATATCAAGTTTAGAATTATTGGATCGTTTGTTTCTTGCTCAGTCACAAGGACACATTCAAGGTGTATCGTTTGATCAATATGTCGAACAACTTTTAGTTAGAAGAGAACTCGCATTTAATTATGTGACATATCAAAAAGGCTATGATCAGTTTGAGACGATGACAGAACCATGGGCATATCAAACCATGAAGGCACATGAAAACGATATAAGATCGTATCTTTATGATAAAAATGATTATATAAATTTTAGAACACATGATCCTTATTTTAATGCTGCTATGATTGAAATGGTTAAAACGGGTTACATGCATAATTACATGCGGATGTATTGGGCGAAGAAGATTATCGAGTGGAGCCCTTCATTTAAAGAAGCCTATGAGACGATCAAATACTTAAATGATACGTATTTCATTGATGGTAGAGATCCCAACTCCTATACAGGTATTGCATGGTGTTTTGGTAAGCATGATCGAGCATGGACAGAAAGAAACATTTTTGGTAAATTGCGATACATGAATGATAAAGGATTAGAAAAAAAGTTTGACATTAAAAGTTATGTATTACAAATGAATGCCTATTTATGATAAAAATATTTCATAACTCTTTCTATAAAAGGACTGTAAAACCTTGTTAAATCTTTGATTTAGTTGTAATATAAGGTTAAAGAGCAGTAGCATAATGAGTTACGCAACGAGATAAATACGCTTGTTGCGTTTTTTCGTTTCATCACACAACAAATTAGGAGGAGTAGGTATGCGAAAATTTTTAATGATTTTGGCCTTTTTGTTTATCGCTATAGGTATTGCCTCATGTACCGGTGCACAAAACATTACGGTCACGTTTGAAGAGAATGGAGGTGAAGCTGTTGAAGATATGGTTATCAGTATCAATTCAACCAGCATTAACTTACCAACACCAGTTCGTGAAGGCTTTACATTTGATGGTTGGTATTTAGATAACGCTTTTACTCAACCATTCACGATTGCAGCACTGTTGACACAAACGGGATCTGTGACGCTTTATGCGAAATGGGCAGATGATGTCGTACAGTATACCATCACATTCGAATCAAATGGTGGTAGTAGCGTTTCAGCAATAACACAAGGTGCTGGAACAACAGTTACAGCTCCGACAAATCCAACAAAATCTGGATTTACATTTGGTGGATGGTTTAGCGATTCTGCTTTAACGACAGCATACACATTTGGAACGATGCCTGCAGAAAACATCACACTCTATGCTAAATGGGTTGCAGAAGTTACCAATCAAACCATCACATTTGAATCGAATGGTGGTAGTGCTGTAGCTAATCTAGTAGCTGCTATAGGAAGTACGATTGCTGCACCAACAGCACCAACAAAGATGGGTTATACGTTTGGTGGCTGGTATAGTGATTCTGCTTTAACAACGGCATACACATTTACAACGATGCCGGCTGATGCACTTACACTTTATGCAAAATGGACATTAAATAATTATACAATCAGTTTTGAAGAAAATGGAGGTAGTGTTGTAGCTGATAAGACACAAGGATACAATACAGCTGTGGTTGCTCCAACAGCACCAACCAAGATGGGTTATACATTCGGTGGATGGTACAGTGATTCTGCGTTAACAACAGCGTACACATTTGGTACGATGCCAGCACAAAACATCACACTTTATGCGAAGTGGACACTAAATAATTATACGATTACCTTCGAAGAAAACGGTGGTAGTGCAGTTCTTGATATCACACAGGGATATAACACAGCAGTGGTTGCTCCAACAGCACCAACCAAGATGGGTTACACATTCGGTGGTTGGTATAGTGATTCTGCGTTAACAACAGCGTATACATTCTCAACAATGCCAGCACAAAACATCACACTTTATGCGAAGTGGACACTAAATAATTATACGA